>NZ_JASDCE010000013.1:0-137709 GCF_030408075.1 Pseudoalteromonas sp. APC 3358 | reverse complement strand
GGCGAAATAACAAGGCCGATAGTGGATGATTAGGCTCCAAGCTGAAAGTAAACCACCTCCGCAGCCATTTATTGGTGTGGTCTACAGAGGATTATGTCTTTTTAGAGGGGAAAATCCCTAGAACCCCTTTAACAAAGCGAATTAAGCGGTGCGTGTTAACGTCAGTCAAAAACTCACTACCGTCAGAAAAATCCACAATTAGACCTTCAACATTACCCAGGGACGTTAAGTTATGTGCATCAGGTGTATTTGACCAGTACGCTGCAGATGGCGTGCTTGGGAACGCATACAGGTTAATGGCAGGCTCTACGCACATACGCTCGACCAAAATCCCGAGTTCCTTGATATTGGGTAAGCGCCAACCATCAACATTGAATTGAGATGAATTTTCATCAGCGATTTTCAAAGCAGCTTGCCACGACGATATATTGGTTGGAGTGCCAACACAGTTCCCATCTTGATAGGTCTGCCCAAACGAACATTTACTCCACAGCAACCCATTTACAATGTCAGTCACAGTGCCATCTTTGTTATCTAAGAAGTGGCCGTTCGGTTGAGTGGCTTCAATTGACTCTGTTTTACATGTTTGGGCCGCAAGACTCGTACTAAACAAGGCGGCCATAGCGAGTGTTGTATAAAGTGATTTCATTGTGCACCTCCTCGTACTGCGCGAATATTATAGGGTAAGTTTTTATTACATAATTTAGTTTGCCCCGTTGCGGTGTTTAGGCACCAAACCGCACCTTCCCCATCGGCATAAGGGGTAGAGCTTAGTAGTTGGCCTGTCGGTTCATTTGGAAAGTAAGTGCTAAGTGAGTCGTCGGCATCAACAGCAAAGTTGTGTAGTGACTGTAATTCACTAATTGTCGGAAGTCGCCAATCTTTAAAGCCGGAAATTGAAGTGGAATTCATCTGTAAAATGTAGTTTTCAGTGCTGCAATAACGAAACTGTGTATTGTACGACGCTGAGGTATATAAAGGCGCGGCGCAGTATTGGCTAATAGGGTGCTGGCTATCGATAAAGCTAATACCCGTTACGCCATTCGCGCCGCCATTGCTTTTTTGATTAGGGTTATACCAGACGTAAGTGTAATTTGACGCGCGCCACTCATTATGAGCATTTTCGTGAAGGTAATTACCCGCTTTTATAGCATCAGTTATATAGTCTCTTAGCTCGTTACCTGAAAGTGTAGGGAGTTCTTGAGGTTCGTCTTTTACTTCCCAGAACAACCCTGTTTGATTATCAAGAACAGAAACAAATGACTCTGCATTAGAAGGTAGAGCATTGCCCGAAATATCAATTTTAGTCAGAGAGAATCCGCTGTGTCCGTCAAAAGAATCTGTATTATCTGCATCACGGCCAAATTCAGCGTCTTGAGATGGGTAATCAGAGTTGGGCGACGTGGATGTAAAACTTGTACCATCGAACCAGGTTGTAACACCTGTGTCATTCATGCCTAAATCACCATTGATAATGATGGTCAGCTCATTTTGCTCAGTTAACACAGCATTTGATGGCTCAAGCAATTCAATTGTTATTGATTCGCCACCTTCGGGGGTAGTGTCTTTGAGTATTTCAAATTCAATTTTTGCGGAAGTTTTACCAGAGTCTACTTGGATTGGGCTTTTTGTAATCAGGTTATAATCTTCTGATTCCGTTGCTAAACCACCGAGTACGAAAGGAAGCTGTATATCTTTACCGGACGCTGTATCTATTTCCAGCTCAACAGAAAACAAACCTGTGTCTTCAGTCACACTTGCAACATCAGTCACAAACCCAGCACTAGGAGTTGGATCAGTGTCTCTTATTGTAATAATACTTTCAGTAAACCCTGTTTTTAATGTGGCATTTTTAGGCTCAGAGATTGAAATCAAAAATGTTTCATCCTCTTCATCAAGGCTATCTGGTAGCACTTTAAACGAAATAGTCGAACTTAATGAGCCGATTGGGATCGTTATTTCACCTGCAATCGCTTCAAAATCTACACCAGCACTCGCTGTAATAGCGGTCACTTCATAACTTAATGTCACTTCTTCTTTTGCTGCTTTTGAGAGCGACAAGCGCACACTGCTATCTAAAACAGAGTCTGCGGGTTCATTAATAAGTTTTGCCGACTCAATAGAAATTGATGGGGGGGTTGTGTCTTCTGGAAAACTAATTCCAGCACTTTTTTCACCTTCCTCACTACCACACCCATTGATTGCAATGGCTGCGGCTAAAGCGAGTACAATATTACTCTTTTTAAGTTTCATAACTGCTTTCCATTATTCGAGTTAATAACACATGATTTCGTCAAATAATATCAACCGGCTACCACAACATTAAATTTTACAGAGGTTAAAAATGCTATCTGTAAATTTTTGATTTGCACTTGTGACTAAGTAAGATTAGAAAAAATCCACATGAAAGGTCTAATATGAATATCATTAAAATTGGATTGATTGCAGCAAGTATTAGCAGTATATCCACCGTTTCAGCCTGTGAAAAATGGCAGTTTATAGTCACTGGCGAAAGCCAACTCATATCTTCGACGCTTGAAATTGAGTACGAACCGACTGAGCAGAATATAAAAATCGTTACTAATGAAATAAACGTTAAAGGTGATCCTACCTTTGAGGATGGTGAAAAGCCTAATTTAGAGTTATTAGTGAGTAGTTCAGACAATCAAAAGTTTACTTATGAACTCATGGCTAATCTACCTGTAACTACCGATGAAGGTATCTTGTTAAGGCCTATTGCAATTGAAGATGTTGCGCCACTAAGAGATGGTTACTTAAACTTTCATCAACGTGGTGATATTAAAATTACGCTCTATGGCCAGCAATTGACGTGCACAGATTGATTTAGCATCACTAATTAAGATTAACCGCCATAATTTAGAGGTCGTATATTTAACACCTCTACGTTTTCACCGCACAGTGTCGGTTAATTATACTTACTTTAAATTGGTAAATGGGTAGCGTTATATGAGTATAAAATCAAAAGTATCGAAAATATTAAAGGGAACAAAAAATCATTCTATTGGTTTTTTAAAGTACGCTTTGTATATGGGGGGACCTTTTTTAATTCTATATGCATTAGGAGACTTAATTTGGCTCGTAAATGAAAAATATGGAAGCATTATATTTTTTGTTTTGGTTATCTATGTCTACATTGGTGTAGCTCAAAACAAGGTTGAAAAGTCCGAGTTTCAAAATAATTCTTTCAATATAAGTTTGATGCTGAATATATGGAAAAATATTGTGATTTGGCCAATAAAAAAGATTTATGGGTAAATTGATATAAATCATATGCATAGATTTCATTTTGGAAGTTAACATTTCCGTTCCAAAAAAACGCATAAGCTAGAGTGCACTAATTTATGCGTCCTATTTTTTAACTTTTTCCTTTCAATGTTTAAAAATACCTACATTATCCATAATAGGTATTGTCATGAACAAAATCACAACAGCAACTTTATTACTAGCGGCTGGTGGCTTAATCCCATCAGTTTCAGCTGAGTTACTTGAGATTAATTACACTGATTCTAGCAATGTTACAAAAGCACAAAAGCCAACGGAAGCTTATATTGGCACAAATAATGACATTCAATTTGCTTTAAGTGCTGGTGTAGAGCGCTTAGTACAGTTAACAATTAAAAATACTTCGAATGAAATTGTTAAAAAATTAACGAGTGAAAAGCTTGGTCCTGTAGATCGCATTACTGTTAATGGTAATGAATATTACGGCTCACTTTTAAAAATTGACTCCATTGCAGACGGTAAATATCAAGCAATCGCGAGTATTCTAAGTGCAAATGGCAGTATAATTTCTTCAGAAACGTATGATTTAATTATTGATACCACTCCACCAACACTAGGAGCCTTTACATGGTCCTTCCCTTATGGCAATGGGACTGCGCCCGATGGTCTACCTAAGTTCAGTCATACGAGTGACCGGCATTTTACACTTGGTAATATTATAGATGACCTCTCTGGTATTGATAAAGTCGTTTATAAAACATATTGGGAGTCAGACGGTAGAGAAGGTCAGTTATATAAAACAGGCGATGTACCATATTATCCAACCTTAAATAAAGCTATGTTAGGCACAGGGGGAGATAACTCTAATGCAGCTGTGTTTTTTCCCGCAGGTACACAAAGTAAACATAAGGTAATTTTTGAAGTATTCGATTTAGCTGGGAACAGTGCTGAAAAAGAGTTTTACTTTTATAATAATTCAAAATGCGGGCCTAGCCCCAAAATCGTTGCAATCGAAGATCCAACCTACATAGGTGATTACTTGGGACAAGCCGGATTTAGACCTGTTACAGACAAAACACCGATCAATAAAAATCCATTGGAAGCTATATACCGCGTCTCGAAAGAAGCATATAAGGGAGCACCTGGCGCATCTGTATTTGCTGGGTCTACGACGGGTATAGCAAATCGTGGTTTGGTCTCAGTAGACGACGAATACGCCTATTTCAAGGTGTATGGTCCGGCAAACACATCAAATAACTTCAACTATCCAAATGCTGGGTGGACAAACAACAGCACGTGGCGTTGTAACTCCCTTTCTTTCCCAAACCCTGAATTTACAGACGAAACATTACCACCCAAAGGCACTAATATAGAAGCGTTTGTTGATGGGATCGGATGGGTTCCTAAAACCTATAGGGCTTCGGGTGAAAATGGGCGTGACACAGTAATATCAAAGATACGAATTACAGGAAGTGTTAGAGGTTACGAGCAATACGTAAGTATGTATGGAGGTTCATGTAAAATTGCACCAGGGGAGAGTTCATGTGAATTAGATACAAACTTACCGTTTAATAAAGCAGGAACTGTCGGTTATTATCATACAAGACCTCTTTTACGAAGCTCTGGCAACACAAGCATGTTTGACAGCACCCTAAGCCATGTTTGGGAGTGGGATGCACAAGACCCAATCATTAATGAAATAATAGAGCATGATGAAGCTCAAAAGAAGATCAGCTTTAGTATTACTGAGTTAAATTCAGGCAGTACGTGGGATAGAGTCAAGCTTGCTAGTACAGGGATTATCATAAAAAAGGACGGCGTTGTAATTGAAAATATAGCAGCATCATTACTTCGTTCAGGGTCAAATTACGTAGCTAGCGCTAATTATTCAAGCTTAGGACATGGCTCGTTTGAAATCATTGCGTGGGCAAAAGATAGCTATCAAAACTATGTTGAGAAGGTACTTTTATCAATTGAAAATGATATGCAAGCGCCAGCAGTGGTCTTTTCAATTGAGAATGGTGCAACTATAAAGTCATTGGATGAAATTACGATAAGCATTAATGATGATAACGAATCTACAATTAAATCTGTAAATTTGAAAGGTGGTCCAGCCAACGAAAATGTATATTTAGCCACCAGCGAAGTTAGTGAAGGTCTTTATACATTAGAGTACCCAGTGTTATTCCCCGATGAGAATTCAATATACATACTTACCGTTCTAGCTAAAGACAATGCAGGAAATGAAATTAAGAAAGAGCTGCGCTTTAATTTTGTAGCGGAAAAAATAGGTTTAGAAAGTGGATTAACTGAAATTACATTACCTGCGACGGGTGCTGTCTTTAAAGATGTAGACGGAAATCTACCGCTCTATAGTAAACCTATAAAACTAAGTGATGGTAGTACCATTAGTGGTAAATACCCTGTTTTTGTTACCTTACGAAGTGACAGTGAAGGCAGTGTGTTTATAAATAACAAAGAAATATTGCCAGGTACTACTGTAACAGTAGATTACGCCTATGATTTTGCATTAAGCGGTGGACGCTATAACTTAGATTTGGTGAACAAACAAAACACATTTACAAAGGGCAGCTTATTAATTGCATCATCAGCCCCCAATTCACCAGTGTTAATAACTGATTATAAGTTCAGTGGCTACAAAGGAACAAAACAAGTTAATACATCACCCTATGCAATTACTGATAAGTTTCAATTAAAATATAGAATAGGAGATCAGGTATCAAATTACTGTAGCGCATTTACTTCGTCACTTGAGGAAGTGCAGAGTTCTGATACCTTCAAAGATAGGCTTTGCCTCGTTCAGATGAATATTAAAGGCGTAAAACAAAGTTTTGATGTTACTGAAAGTGAAGCAACACTTTCATCTTACTTAGTATCATTAGAGAACCAGTTTGCCGAATTTAAGGTGAGTGTAGTTGGGTATAATGATGAATTGTTCACGTTATTCCATGACAAAGTTGAAGTTGCTCCACGTGATCCAAAAGATAGCTTGCAGACTGCGTTAGAGTTTAAAGAAGATATTATTTACCATCAAATACAAAAAATAGGTACGAATGTATCGTTAGCAAATTACGAAGGTTGTACGTTAACAACTAGTATCGCTCTAGCCAAAGAACATGCCTTTGATAAAGTTGGGGCGGGAGAAACGCCACTTTGTTTGGTTGAATGGATAAATTACCCAAGTGGGTTATCTGAAGAAAAATCGTCTGGCAAGATTAATGGTTTCGCTGACACTCTAGGTGCTTCAACCTTTGACTGGCAAATTAAGATTTTCTTCAATGGCAATGAATCAATGCCTATATCAATTGGCTCAAAAAGTGTCGATGTTGTTGAACCTATAGCGCCTAAGTTAACGGCCACAACTATTGAGTTTAGTAATGGTATGATCTCTACAAGTTCAAACCATCTTCTTCGTGATAGCGCTGCAAGTGTTAAGGGAATTACATTTAATGTTGAGCCTCGGCTGTATAAGCAAATCATTACCTATAATGGTGAAAGTTGTACTGTAGAAAGTAATTTCACGAAATGCGCTCTACCTGTAAGCATTCCAGTATTGGGAAACAAAGTAGATCAGCTGCAGGGTAATACAACCCTCACAATAGATATTGACTCTGACCGTTCTTATTTCTTTGATAAAGGTATGGGAGCTTTTACCAATGGACTGAACTGGGATTATACAGCGCCTTCATTGCATGAGGTTGTTATAAACAATAAGAACGATGGTAGCGTTATTGAAAAGCAATTAGGTGAAGAAAACGTTCAAGCGAAGCAAGATGAAATTCTCGTGATTATTAAATCACCTTTTACGAATATCAAGAATGATGAAACGTGGAAATTAAAAAATTCAGCTCTTATCATTGAACAAATTGATGACATAAGATTTCAACAATCAGTAAAAATCGACAACAATACATTTTATTTTAGTAGCTCAAAACAGAATCTGAGTGAAGATAATCGACTACCGCCAACCAAAACTGAGCTGGTGGGCGATTACATTGTTTATCACTATAATATGACTCCATTATCAGATGGCGCGTTTAAGTTCAGTTTGAACATGCGTGACTATTACGATAACGGCTCTGACTATGAAAATCCTATTTTCTATTTGCAGCGCTTTGCCCCAGAAGTGCAATTAACGTATTTACGTGACAAATCTCGTAGTACCAATTCATTTTACTTTGCCAGTGACTTCGGCGCGGTAACAAATCCGGGTTGGGATACTAAAAATGAAATAATAGAAGCAACATTTGGTGGTGTACCACTTACTTTAGTTGATGATCCAGTTGATGCTAAAAGTTTCATAAAATTCTTTGATGGAAATTTGGATGACCTAACGCCCGGTGATACCTATGAACTGGTAGTTAAAGCGAAGGATTCGTTTGGCAATATAGGTAAGATCAAAGAAAACTACGTGTTTGCCCCGTCTAAATTCAGTATTAAATCTAAAGATAGCGGCACACATGACCTTTATCAGTACATTCAGCGCGGTACGTTATACATCTACCAAAGCCAGTACCTTTGTAACTTTGTGGCATCTAAAGATTTAGCAATTGAAATATCAAGAGATGCTAGAAAAGGCTGTTACGTCAAATTAGACAACCTACCTAAAGGCATGGACGCTCTCTATCAAGGCTGGGCTATGACTGTTACGGGGTCTATACATGATGAACTTGATAATACGGTTAGCTACAGCGCTTATGTTGTTAACCCTGATGGTAATGAAGTAAAAGTAGAAGCTGGCGAGTTTGAATACAATATTAAAACTGCTGAACAAATGGCATTTGATTTAAACCCTATTATTGAACTTAAAAAAGGTGTTTATGGTGTTATCCCAGAAAATCCCGTTTTAGCACGCTATAGGCTTCAACACGTCGCGGGGGAGTTAAACATCAATGTAAGTCGTGGTGAGTATGAATCGTCTGAATACATGGCACAGAGGAGCCACAAGCCGATATATGAGCTACTTGGCATTATTCGTGATGACGATGTTGATAAGCGAAAAGTGTTTGACCGCTATCCGCTGGAAATAAATGCCGCCTACACGCTATCAGATGAACGTTTAGCAGGTTCGAGAGGCGAAGTTATTGTATTACCATCTCGTAAAGTGGCTATAAATTTAAGCATGGACTCAGAACGCAATGTATTAAGCACAGATAAAGTTCAAGTAACGGCGTTCATGGGAGAATGGAATTGGAAAGAAAAAATAAGTAAATATGATGCAAGCACCATGGGCGAATGGGATATTTATTTAGCGTATAAGAATAACAGAGGTGAAGAACAAGTAATCTCAGATACTAAATCGAATGATGAAAATGGGCAAGCTCAGTTCACGGTAGCAATTGCTGATATTTTCCGCAAAAGCAATGGTTTCTATGCCGTCGCATCAGTCAAATCGCCACATAAGGAATATGAAAAGAAAATTATATCGACCCCTATATTCATGAGAATAGTTTTGGGTACCGGAGTGGATGGTGATTTAAGAAGCTCACAAGTTAGCGGCAAAGTGCCGTTTACGACCCTTGTTCGTTATGACTATGAAACGATTGAAGATATGGTTGCGGGCAATGACACTAAATGGGAAATATCAGATAATCTCGCTGATTGGACAACTTTAGAAGAGTACCAAGGGCGAAATGCGATACCTTTCTTAATGCAAGCTGCTGGAGATAAGTATGTTAGAGCGACGGTGACAAACAAAAACACAGGTGAAGCGTCAGTTAGCAGCCCACTTAAAATTAGTGGTTACGACAAAGCAAGCTTAGTGATTAAAGGCCCATCTCAAGTATACGAAGGTCAAGAGTTTAAGCTTAATATGCTCGACTACAATACATCACTCGATACGTATGACGGACAAGCTCAATGGTCGCATGATGAGGGTGTAACATGGTTTGAAGGTGCACCTGTACAGTCATTCATAGCTAAAGGTGAGCAAGCACTTATTATGGGTCGATTTAGATTCAGTTCAACAACTGAAGCAGCGGGTGAACAGGCATGGTCAGAAGCTCGTTACTATGCACGTCCTGTATCCCCAAGACCAGTAATGGCACAGATACGTGCACCTCATCTAGTTGAAATGGGCACGACTATAGATGTTGAAGGACAAGTGTTAAACCTCAACGGTGGCGTAGATTTACCTGTTAAATATGAATGGGTATTGCCCAATGGTAAAGAAAAAAACGACGTGTCGTTTGAATATACGCCGACTGAAAGCGACCTTGATGACAACAACCGATTGAAGTTTGTGTTGAAGGCGTGGGTAGATGGTTATAAGGAGGCTACTTATCGTGAAACTCAACGCAATTTAGAAAGCTGGGTGTATGAGTTTCCAGAAACGACCATTGATATAAGAAGTAATATTTTAGTAGCGCCAGCTAACATCACCGGCATGATATTGCAAAAACATAAGTTTATGCCAGGAGTTACTTATACCTATGAATGGCTGGAAAGTGACAATATTGAGATCGCTAATCCAACGCGTATGTACTCGAATTTACTCGTTAAAACGCCGGGAGTGCATGAAATAAAGGCCAAAGTGACGGATAGTAGAGGCAAAGTAAAAGAGATTAGTAAGTTTGTTGACGTACTTGAAGCTGATCCAGTACAAGGGAGCTTGGTGCACTTTCCATCTAATCGATATAGTCGTGCACCCCTTGGGTTAGTAGCCCGAGCTCAAACAAAAGGCGGTCACCCACGAGATTATATTATCGACTATAAGTGGTTTATAAATGGCGAAGAAGTTGAAGTTAAACAGCCGAGAAGCCCTATGAATCGTTTTGAGATTGATGAAGCAGGTATTTATGACATAAAAGTTATCGCCACCAGCATGTTTGGCCAAGAAACTGAAATTAGAGAACGATATGAAGTTTTTGAAAACAAAAAGCCAACGTGTGAGAGTGTTCAGTTAGAGCGTTCGGGTACAATACGTATAACGGCAAACTGTAAAGACGAAGATGGCTATGTTGTTGGTTATGACTGGTGGTTTAATGGTGAGTATGTAGGGCGTGGTGCTGCCTCAACACAGCTTAGGTTGTCAGAATATCCAACCATGAACGTGACTTATGAAGCCGTAGATGACGCAGGCGGACGCACTAAAGGATCGTTTAGTTGGTAAAGCTGTAATGTAAGCTAAAAAGCCCACGTCGTTTCTCAGGGAATGACGTGGGCTTTTTAATATTAAGATTTTAATTTAAAGATAAATGTTTTAAATAGAAAATTGATTTAGAGTGGTCCTATATCTTCCATGACCTAAAATAATAAGTCGTTAAATTAATGGTGTTAGTAATGTCTGAAAATGTATTAAATGCAGAGAAAATTCGTGAACTATCGTTAGTTTGTGATGAATTGATTATTGCTCATGACCATAAACGTATTAAAGAGCAGTTCGAATTACTTTCGAATAAGGATTATGAGTTTGATCGTGTCGTTGATGAAGTTGGATTTTACTACTTATTAGGCAATTGTGCACAGGCACTTTATACATACGATAATCTTGCTTGGTATTCAGATGATTTAACTAAAGCTGTAATATTTTTCAGAAAAGCTTTATATATTTTCAGCAAAATAGAATCACCTACACATCAAGAATTGTTTTTGAAAAGTTCAATACAGACTAATCTTGGTAACAATTTGAGCTCACAATGCCGTGTTTTTTGTTGTATCCCTTTATGGGATTCAGCATTTGAAAGTACAGAAAATCCAGTAGCTATAATTGCTAAAGCAACAAATGCGATTTTCATAGCTGGTATAGTTTACGACCCTGGTCATAGCGGTTATTACGCACATACTGCCTATAACCTAATACATTTAGGAATAGAGTATTTTGATTACCTTAACCCTGAACAACAAATCGCGTATTCCGAAGGTAGTAACTTCATAAAATTTTCAGATTGGTTCGTTTCGAATCATAAATATGAGTCGTTCGAAGATTTTGATCTATATAAAAATGAAGTAGGGACAAAGAAAGAGGGCGACTATTTAAAATGGTGTGGTGAGAACAGATTGTTTTTGAATGAGCTAAATGACATTTCAAAATCTGAAATTGTGTATCAAGATTCCATGGGACTCCCACCATTTTCAACAAAAATAAATCAATGTTTAACTATGTATGAAGGGCTTGTTTACCATGGACACTTTGACGAACTTAAAAATGATTATTGTTATGCGCGATATTTAACTTTTTCAGCTAAAAATATCCCAAATGACAACAAACACTTTTTTAATAATACTTACCCCCACGTAGATGATATGTCGCATTCTCTTACCAATCTCAAAGCAAGTCATTATAAAAGTGCATTTAGAACCCTATATTCAATTTTTGATAAAATAGCTTTTTTTATGAATCGTTTTTTTGAACTTAATAAAATTGAAGACGATAGTAGAATTAGTTTTGACTCCATATTTAAAGATTTAAAATCTAACAAAAAGTGGAAGCCTAATGCAAAACTTTTAAATACCCAAAATCGTTTTATACGTGCACTATTCTTCATTTTAAAAGACATACGCGATGTAAAGGATTCGAGCTCAGTTAGCCGTTGGCTAGATCCAGATGCTAAAGCATTTTCTGAAATCAGAAATTCAATTGAACACAGATCACTCAAAATAGTTGATGACTCAATGTATGATTTAGCACAAGGTGATGTAAATGTTAGAAAGCAACATATAGATGAGTTGGATAGCAAAATTGTGTGTATAGAAGGAGAGCTTGAACAATTATATAGTGATATTGCTATCGCTAAAAAAACAAAAAACAGTCCTTTAAAAACTAAACTAGAAGATAGGAAAGAAATATTACAAGTTGAATTAACGGATGCAATTTCTAAAAAAAATGAGAAGAATAAGCTATCAAGCCACAGTGTTTTAATTACAGAATCTGAGTTTTATTCAAGGCTCCTGTCACTTATGAAGTTAGCCCGCAACTCAATAATGTACCTTTCATTGGCAGTTCATGATCATGAAAAAAGTAAGGTAGATTACGGGCAATTTAAATTACCAGTGCAAGTGCCACTCAAGTAATAATATTTTATTTATCTAATGTGTATACTTTCAATAATTTGAGCTTCAACAAAAAAAGATGAATTAGCTCAAATTATTAAAGTAAGCTGAGTTAAGGTATTTCTCTGGATATGTCAGAAATGTACTCTTGTAAATCAAGTAGGATTAAGGGTTTTGAATAGTAATAACCTTGAAACAAATCGCAACCACACTCTAACGCGTTAATAAATCCATCGCGTGTTTCATCATAGTCCAATAAATTAAAGAGAGGGTCTAGCTCAATGCGCGGTCTCACTAATTTAGGTTGACCATTTAGATTTGAAATGCCAAGCATCGCTATATCTGGGTTTGACTCTATAAGGTGATCGAACTCTTCTGTAATCCTGTCGCTATCAATAAGCTCTTGGCCATCAACAATAGACTGCTCAAGAAACGATAAAACTAATTCTTGGGTGCTAAGTAATGAGTCAACGCTGCTGGCAAAACGATTAACCGTCGATATTTGGCGTTCTTCATGAATTTATTTTCATTATCCCACTGACACCAAATAGCAGCGGAAAAATAATAGATGTTGCCCCTGCTATAAATAAAAACCCTAGAGGTAAGCGTTTGATTATTGCCATCACGGTTCCTCAAGAACGCTTAATACACATTGGAAATACTGACTTAAAACAGGTGCTAACCAATAAGAAAATAGTAGTAATTTAAATTCGTGAGGAATATAACACAACGCTCAGAATAACCCTCTATAAGTAGTGTTATAGAAAATATAATTAATGATTAAGCATGAATACATAATACGTTAAATGTTTCACTTACCAGACAAATGAAGCCCCACAGAGTGGGGTTCGCAGGCACAGTGCAATTAATAGCTTAAATGAACTGTACGCGCGTATGGCTTTAAGAGACTATTTGCTTTTGAAACAGAGCTTACTTTTATTTGCGATTGTAAAACCCCGCGCTCGAGTAAATAGTTTTCTATGAATGTAGCGCGTGACATTCCAAGCTTGAAATTGTAATTAAAGGACCCCGAATCATCACCGGCGCCTTGCAATAAAACAAAATGACTAGGATTAGCGGTTAAGTGGGCAATGTGTGGCGCGAGTTGTTTAGCCATATTCTTAACATTGATTGGTTCCGCAGCATCAAATTCGAATTCGACAAAATGAAAGGTGGGTTTATAAGGTTTGGTTGCTACTTTAACCACACTTTTTTGTTCTTCTACGACAATCGTGTTTGAACAGGCTGAGGCTAATAGAGCCAAAGATATAATAGAAAGACTTTTAAACATGTTCAGGTGTCCTATAAGTTAATTTCAACAGTAACGGGTGGGTAACACAGGCCAGCTTCAGCACAACCGCGATAAGAAACACTAAACGTAGTCTGTTTAAGGGCTGATTTAGCGAAGTGTGCTGCAGCATGCGTTTTAACAATCATAGTGGTACCGAAATATTCATCATGGGTTGAAACGGGCGTACTGGTAAATTGAAGCGCGCCTTCAGAGATTTCATTTACTTTAATGGTGTCTTGATAAAGATAATAACCAGGGGCAACATCCCACGTAAGTTCCACATCAGTATCTGTTAGGTCATATGATAGAATGAACGCTTGTTCGTGGTGTAAAAAGGTTGGTTTGTCAGTGGGTAAAGCCGTATCTATATTGAGGTTGGCGCTGGTGGCCAATGCCATAATCGATGCGGAGATAATAGAGATAAGCATATAGACTCCATTGAGTGTTTGATTAGTGTATGGGTGCATAGTAAAGGGAATAACAAAGAAGCTAAAAAATTAGAGATACCAAAAAGGGGTGCTGTAAAAATTAAAGTATTTGAGTTTGATTAGTAAACTAGCTTTATAAATTAAGGGAATGAAATTGAATAAAGCCATATATATGACTACAACATGCATATTAATTAAAGACATGGTTAAACAGCTTAACCCTTCGGGTAGCTGTTTTATTGATATATCTTTACTCTTCCTGATGCGCCGCTTGTACCGTACACCTAATAAAGATGAAAAAGTAATAATAAATAAAAATAAAAAAAGACAAGCTATCAGGGTAAACCAAGCTAAATATTATACAAAAATGTGTCAGAGCACGTATTAGGTGGTATATAGTATATGCATGTTGTAGTCATTATTGAGCAATAAGAGGGATTATGGATCAACTAATCAAAACAACGCGGGGCGATTTTAAATTTCAATACAATGAAGTGCTTAATGCTGTTAATGCTTTAACCTCCGCACTTAAAGAAAATACCGACTCAATTGGTGCAGATATATTCGTCCTGCCTACCATTACTGAAGAGATAGCCAGAAGTCGAAGCTTGGTACAGTCTCGTATTCGTTTGAAATTCAATGATGAACATCAACAAGCTCTTTTAGATGCGCCGTTTGATGTTATTCACCAAACCGGTAATGAAGCAATTCAAAAGACTATTTCGCACATCAGTAAATTTCGCGCACAAAATAATGAATCAACCCGCTATTCAATAAAATTACCGGGCCTCGTCAATATTCAATGCGACTTTACATATATGCAAAGGTTGGCCACCTTATTTGATAACCTCAATGCAGAAAAGGTTAAACTCAAAGATGTTATTCATCGCTTGGCTAAGTCAGTTGATCAACGATTTGAGATTGTGCACGACGCTGAACCAGGGCTCATATTTCCAATGGCAACACGAACACACCCAGTCTTTATTCAAAAGGATATTTTGAGTGCACGCTTTTCATGGGAACATAAGTCACAAATTAAAACACTGAGTAAGCAGCAGGTCATTGAGAAAATAGATCGCTCTTTGGCGTGTGCACCTAACCATGGCAATAATTCGGATTCACAAGCAGGCTTTGTGCTTCATATTCAAGAAGAGCGTAAGCTTATCAGTCATTTTTCAAGTAACACGCTATTTAACATAATTAGAAAAGCGCCAGCGACACCGATTTTGAAATTGCGCTTCAACGAACCTAAAAACCCGAATAATAGCGGTACCGAAATAACCCTCAGAAAAGATATACACGCGCATTCGCCTGTTTTCTTAATTAACTGTGTTGATACGTTTAAGTTTAAACCGTTGGGGGATTATGCTGGTAGAAAAGAGGTGGTTAGTAAAGTAGAGCCATTAATACCGCGTCTACATATTTACTTGAAAGAAAAAAATAAGCAGTAAAGCAATTGAGCTTTACTGCTATTACAAATATATTTACTCCAGTCCATAAAAATCTTTCCATGTGGTGAACTGAGTATAATAATAATCTGGAGCACTCGGTAACTCTGCTGGTCGATGGCCTTGCCTTGAAAGCCAGCGCCAATCATAAGCGTTTTTTAAACCATGTTCTATACGGACGCTTTTTGCCAAGGCTTTTGCTTCTTCCCACTCTAAAAAACGGGACGATTTAGGCGCAAGAAACTGATCCCAGCCTTCAAAATCCTTGTAGTAAGCCTGTGGAGAGCTAGGGAACGAACCCGGTAACTTATCTTCCTTCACAACCTTTTTCCACTGGCGTATCGAGGTTACGTTGTTTTTTCGCACCAATTGCTTTAGATCTTCATAAGACATTACATCACGTTCATCTGTGTTTATTTCTTCGGGTTGTTCTTCAGCCTGTATTTCTTCACTTAGTCTTTGACCGAGTTTGAGAAGCTCTTTAAAGTTGCTAATCTCTTTAAAATACATCATTGGATTAGAGGGAATATCTGCTGGACGACCTTGCAATCCATTAAACTGCCCGTTACACAACTTTTGGAAATCTGTTGCAGAACGAATACCCATCTGATAAAGCTTTACTGCAGCTTCCTCTAACCCTAGTTTAGATATTGAGTTTGTCGATGGCATCATTTGTATACCTTAAATTATATTAACTTACGTCTAGTCATGCATTTTCGCAATTTTTAATGCACTTAAACTTAATAATAAGCGATTTAACGAATAAAATCTAACAAGCACTGTAATGTTTTTTCATGTAATCAAATTAACCCACTGAAAACTAATAATAGTTCTCATTATATTGAACCATCAAATCTTAATTTTTTTGAATCCAAAGATTAAGTTTAGAATTGTACTTATAGAACTTCTCCCTTTGATCAACCAAAGCTATCTTAAAGGAAAAATAACTCTTAGCCGAAACTTACAGAGCCTATTTTACCCATGTGTAAAATTTCAAGACTCAAATACCCTGCTTTATAATATTGAAAATTTATGGAGTAATTATGAATAGAACTTATTATTTATTTTCAATATCACCACCTTTTAGAGCTTTGCTTATCATTTTAATGAGTATCGGTATATTTTGGCCATTAATGATGCTTCATTACTTTACTGGTTATCAAAGCACACCCCCTAACGACCTTGCTATACCTACTTTTCTTTCGGTGATTGTGTTGCTAGTGCGAATAAAGCTATCTAATACATCAATATCACTGACAATTTTAGGTCTAACACTTCATCATGTTGACGCGTTTATTGTCACAACAAGGCAAGAGGGTAAGTTGCATCGTATATTTATAAAGAACAAAGAAAATGACCATCTAAAATCTACTTTCTTTTTACTTAATCAAATTCCTCTTGAGCTGGTGGAATACATTAATGAATAATGTAAGTTACTATTCTCAGTCAATCGTGGGCTTACAGTCAGGTGAAGTGCTTGCACGTGAATTATTATTACGTAGCCAAATGACTGTCGTTCAGAATAGCAAACCATTATCATCAAATTTCTTTCTTGATAACTTGGTAGAGTTAACAAATTTGAAGATAACTGCCATAAAAAAATTAGCTGAACAGCGAAATGCATGGGTTTTCATTAATTTTTCTCGTTGTGAGATAGCTAACATTTCTTTTAATCTTTGCAGTAACCGGCTATCAAAGTTATTAGCTCACACACAAATAGTCATAGAAGTGACTGAGTGTGAAGCCAAACACAATGAAGTTATATTTGAAAAGAATTTAGCTAATTTGAAGAAGCATGGTTTTCAAATTGCTATTGATGATTACGGGGTAGGGTTATCTAATATTGAATCGTTAAATTCTATAAACCCAGATTTTGTAAAATTGGATATATCGTTAATACAAAAGGCTACAAAATCAAAAGCTAACGCGATTAAATTCTATCGCTTAGTCGATTTAATTAGAAACAGGGGCCATAAAGTAGTTATTGAAGGAATTGAAACAAAGGAGCAGTTATTGATTGCAAAGAAAACTAGGGCTGAACTTGCCCAAGGTTACTTATATCATCATCCCGAAAGAATAGAGTAGATCAGCATTTTACTAACATGTTATTTGAATTCAAATTAATACCGGTTTAGCCTGTTAAACGTACATTTAACAGGCTAAATATCTTCAAATAGGTATTTTTATAAGCAAACCAGATCATAAATTTACCAACGAACCTTGTTATCTTCCTTGTAACTAATGACAACTATTTTTCTTAGCTCGTTAACAGGCTCATTCATTATTCTCGTTAATTCTTGTGAACCATAGTATTTCCTTGGATATATAATTACTATTTCGCCATCCTTGTAGTCCGAAGCATATGCATACCATTTTTTCTTATATGAAAGATCTAATTGATTAAATATGGGCTCATCTATGCAAGTATCACTAGAAACTTTGTTAGTTGAACTTGTATTTTGAAAGAAGAATGCATTTACAAGTGACATACAGCTCTTTGAGAGCTTTTCATAAAAGTTACTCCCATACTTAATAACCAAACCTTTTTCATCAACATCAATCGATATAGGCTCCAATGAATTGAAATACGGGGTGATGTACATATTTAAAACATAACTTTCATAATCATTCTGTAATAATGATTTCACCCGCATTGAGTCTTCGTAACTATTTCGCATATACAAAACGTTATAAACCGTATCCAGCATACCCATATCACTACTCGCAGTGGTAAAATCATATTCTGAGTTCACCTTCAAAACTTTATCTAAGTTTTCATATGCTTTACGTAACTGTTTTTTTAAAGTGTCATTCTTCAGTAAGCTACCAAATACATGTTCACTTATATCTGTATTTTGAGTGACTTCTAACTTACTTGTTAAAGTCCCAGCTTCGTTATCCCAATATTCGTTCAATATCGTAATATTTAACGCGGCTGCTGATAAAGCGGTTACTTCTCTGCTGTATTCACCAGTCGAGTTTATTTTTTCACTGCCGGAAATCAATACTGGTAAATCCTTGGCTGAATACCAGCGAGCTTCCAGCTTTACCTTTTCTCTAACCTGATGTTCAGTAAGGCCGATAGTTGAAACACTTACTTCAATTTGCTTTGCTGGTGCATTGAAATGAATTAACCCAACTAGAGCAACTGCAAACGTATATTTATTCATGATCAAAGCCTATCTGTATAATTTTTACCATAATAACAATTTTGAAAATTCGCGCGACCGTTCAGAAAAAAAGCCCTTTCGGGCTTTTTTTATTTCTGTTTCACATAATCAATACCGGATATATCACCATAGTCCTGTAATTTTGAACTAAACCCATCATTGAAAAATGCATTACCATCGGAATTAACGTATACATTACCAATTGGATCATCTGCAGAACCTAACGAACCAACGCGGGTATATTTTTCACCTGACTCTGTTTCAAACTCTTTAGGACCAACTTCATTATCAGTTAGAAATTGCATAGCATCTATTGGTAATTCCTCTACATCTGATTCAGTAGTTATTGCTGCTTTAGATGAGCTTTGTGCATCAACGCCTTGAGATGTTGTTTCTATTTTTTCGCTAATAGGTGCATTGTTTTTACTATCATTTACACCATGAGTACCAGTGTCCACGCCACCTGCATTTTCACTCATCATTGAATGTGGTGCAGGTTTCGCATCAAAACTAGTTTCTTTTTGTGTATCTGTACCGCTAATAGCGTCACTTTCATCTAACATTTCAGATTGTTGCTCTGCATTGCCAATAACTTCATTGTTTGTCGCTGGTGGCTCTGCGGTTACATCGCTAGTCATAGACGGAGTACCTGGGCCTACGTTAGCGTTATTAGCGCTATCTGGCTGAGGCTTACTTTCATTACTGCTTTGCAGAACTCCATTTCTTTCACCATTTGATTCTAATTCCTTATTTTGTACACCATTAACTTGCTGGGGCGCGTCAACTTGAGCAGTTGAAGCCGTCGCCGCCTTATTCAACGGCGCATTGCCTGTATCAACCTCTGCATCATTCAAGTTTTGAGCATTATCTTCTTTTGGCTGAGTAGGTTCATTCACTTGCTGAGTCGCATTGGCTTGACCAGTTGAAGCTGTAGCTGAGTTTAGCGGGGCATAGCCTGTACCAACATCGGTCGCTTTCACGTTTTGCCCATTATCAGCTTGAACACCATTTAATGAGTTATCACTGTCAGCCTGAGCATTGTCAGCTTTTGGCTGAGTAGACTCATTCACTTGCTGAGTCGCATTGGCTTGATCTGTTGAAGCAGCACCCGTATCCAGCGGGGCTTTGCCTGTACCAACATCGGTCGCTTTCACGTTTTGACTATTATCAGCCTGTTCAGCATTTAGTGAGCTTTCACTGTCAGCCTGAGCATTGTCAGCTTTTGGCTGAGTAGGTTCATTCACTTGCTGAGTCGCATTGGCTGAAGTTGTTGAAGCAGCACCCGTATTCAGCGGGGCTTTGCCTGTATTAACCTCAGCATCATTAACGTTTTGAGCGTTATCAGCTTGAACACCATTTAATGAGTTATCACTGTCAGCCTGAGCATTGTCAGCTTTTGGCTGAGTAGGCTCATTCACTTGCTGAGTCGCATTGGCTTGAGCTGTTGAAGCAGCACCCGTGTTCAGCGGGGCTTTGCCTGTATTAACCTCAGCATCATTAACGTTTTGAGCGTTATCAGCCTGTTCAGCATTTAGTGAGCTTTCACTGTCAGCCTGAGCATTGTCAGCTTTTGGCTGAGTAGGCTCATTCACTTGCTGAGTCGCATTGGCTTGAGCTGTTGAAGCAGCACCCGTGTTCAGCGGGGGTTTGCCTGTATTAACCTCAGCATCATTAACGTTTTGAGCGTTATCAGCTTGAACACCATTTAATGAGTTATCACTGCCAGCCTGAGTATTGTCAGCTTTTGGTTGAGTAGACTCATTCACTTGCTGAGTAGCATTGGCTGTTCCAACATCGGTAGCTTTCACGTTTTGGCTATTATCAGCTTGAACACCATTTAATGAGTTATCACTGTCAGCCTGAGCATTGTCAGCTTTTGGCTGAGTAGGTTCATTCACTTGCTGAGTAGCATTGGCTGTTCCAACATCGGTAGCTTTCACGTTTTGGCTATTATCAGCTTGAACACCATTTAATGAGTTATCACTGTCAGCCTGAGCATTGTCAGCTTTTGGCTGAGTAGGCTCATTCACTTGCTGAGTCGCATTGGCTTGAGCTGTTGAAGCAGCACCCGTATTCAGCGGGGC
Organism: Pseudoalteromonas sp. APC 3358; assembly: GCF_030408075.1. Classification (NCBI taxonomy): domain Bacteria; kingdom Pseudomonadati; phylum Pseudomonadota; class Gammaproteobacteria; order Alteromonadales; family Pseudoalteromonadaceae; genus Pseudoalteromonas; species Pseudoalteromonas sp. APC 3358. The sequence continues at coordinate 117,033 of NZ_JASDCE010000013.1, read as the reverse complement.
TTTGACTGTAGTAACATCATCAGCTTTTACGTTCTGAATGTTATCATCTTTTGGTTGTGTACCATCATTCACTTGCTGAGTCGCGTTAGCTTGCGCAGTTAAAGGAGCAGCACCCGTATTAAGTGGCGCCTTACCTTTACCAACATCGTTAGCATTCGCGTTCTGATCATTATCTACTTTTGACTGATTCGCGTTAGTTTGTGAATTTACATAATTCAATAGACCAGGAACACCAACTGCGAATGCTGATACACCAGTAGATAGTGGTATTTCGCTATTATCAAACTGAGTAGTATTTGTAGACCCTTCAGGAGCTTTAAGCGTTTTATCAGTAGTTTTACTAGTCGAACTTACACTATTTGGCTCTTTACTCTCTATAGGTGACATGTAAGCATCACCTTGCTTATAGGAATAACCTTTGTCCTTTTCATTTTGATAAACAAATGAACCATCTTCATTTTGTGATTGTAAAGTAAATCTACCATTATCAGTCTTGAATGTTGCTACAGGCGATTGACTAGAGCTTACTTCCATTGGTACATCAACATTACTTGTTTTTTGTATTTCATTCCCGTCAGAATACGGTGATAGGGATGATAGACCTTGCTCTTTATAAGCGACACCAGCTTGGTCAAGCATTTCATTCATATTCTTTTTATATTCGACTAGGTTACCCTTATCAGGTAAAGAATTTACCGAAGCCCTTAATTCATCCGAATTCTCATGTACGCTTCTCAATAGGTTATTATCTCCACCACCTAGCATTACTTTTTTCGCTAGGTCAGATGTAAATTCACCATTTCTACCACCTACCAGTGATTCGTTATCAAGCAATGCTGGTAAGTTAGCTACTGCAGAATGAGCGTCATAACTTGTCGGGTTAGATTTGATAATATTGGCAGCTGTATCTTTGAACGAATTTAAAGCTGAACCTTTATAATCTCCGTCCTTTCCGTAATTTATACCGGAACCAAATAAGCTATCTTTGTCGGCTCTATCAATACCATTTTTGTATGATTTATTTTTACTTTCTAAGTCTACCTGTGATGTTTCATAAGCGAATCGTCCACCCACAGTACCACCTTTACCGGCCATCAAGCCGACTGCATCTATAGCAGACGCGTGACTAAACCCATCTTTACCACCCATATCCATTACATCGTTAATATCGCGACCTAGCGCTGTTTTACTTAACGCTTGCTCTCCAGCTTTAAATGCTAATGTAGAACCGCTAAATTCATCTAACTCGCCAGCACCTAAACCTACAATAAATGAGTCATTGCCAGATTGTGTATTAGTCAAATAATCAGCTGCATGTGACATTTGTGCTACTGATTTCATATCATCGAATGAAGCTGTGCCGGTATTCACGCGACCAAACATATCTTGGATCTCAGAAGGCGATTTTGTATTCAATGCTTGAGTACCTTCATAAACACTCTTTTCGTCATAACCTAATTCAGCAGCTCTATCTGCAGCAAATCGCGCAAATTTATCTTCTCCTTCAATCTGCCCGAACGCCCACATTGCACCGTTTAGCTCTCCGCTTTTAATTCTATCGATAACATCTTGTTGGTCACCACTTAATAAAGTATGTCCTTCAACACGTTTCATTGCATCAGCTTGTTTTTCAGTCATGGCCCCGTATTTTTCTTTTGAATAGTCACTTTCAGAAGGAATATCATTTTTAAAAGGCTTATCAAACTTGGACGTTTTAATCGCATTTTCGGCCTGTTTAGCATTAGAAGTATCTGTATCTAATCCTAGTAACTCAGGGGAAGTATTTTTTATCACGCCACCATCTGCTGTAGTTTCATCAAGTTTACGATAAGAGTCATTCATCATACTTAGCGCATTGAGCTGAGATGGTGTTGCGCCATTTGATTGGGCATTGTCGGATACAACTTGGCTCCAATCAGCAAGCATATCTGCTTGGCTGTTAACATCATCGATAGACTGCGGTTGTTTTGCTAATGTGTCGTCAAGTATAGACAGCATGCCTCCGTAACCTGCTTGCGCTGGACCTGCTAACTCAGCGCCTTCTTTTTGATATTTTTCTTTGAGGTAATCTTTTTTACTATCAATTGTACCACCAGCATCATTACCCACTAATGAATTAACTTGATTGTCGGATAGACCATCAATATAAGTATCTAAAGATTTGTCATCTACAAGGGGTGCTAAAGCTTCATTATTTAGCGCTTGGCTAAATTTAAGACCATTACTTGAGTTGTACATTTCACCTAAGTTAGTTGAAAGTTCTCGTGATTGTGCAATTTGCTCTTGTAATTTATGCCCTTTATTTAAACTTTCTTGAAAACTTTCGCTTTGTTGATTTGATTCGGAAATATTGTAAGCATCTTGCTCACTATTAGTTGTTTGCCCCTTATGGCTTTCTGCTACATCTTCCAGAAGCTTTTGGGCTGAACTATCTTTAATACCAAATTTAGTCATATCCATATTTGATAAATTTGATGAAACGCCTGCGTTCAAACCAAGCTTACCAGGAGTAGGAGTATCACCTACCGCAGAAAAACCTTTAGGCGTATTAACGCCGCCACCTACTGAAATTCCTGCTTGCCCCATAATTTGGAATGCGGCTTGGCTAGCTGCATCGGAAGAAATACTTTGCCCTTCTTCGAGTGACCTTTTCAATGCAACGGTTTTTTCGGCCGTATTCATATCACCCCAAGTCTTGTTTTTTGATCCTGCAACTACATCTGCGTTTTGTTCAAGCGACGCCATAGCAGTTGATGCAGTCTGCTCATATGCTTGGGTTTTTGATTGAACATCTTTCTCGGCAATGGATGTTGAATTACCTAATGAATTATTAATACCAGAATCTATATTTACGTTTGCAAAACGACCCGAATCACTTGACTTCACGTTAGCTTCAACAGCTCCAGTGCCAGCGTTATATGTATTGCTGTGCGTACCCATACTTTGCGCACCCTCAGACCACGAACTTGATAACTTTGGTGCCATATTTGTACCATCAACACTGCCTTTACCCGTTGGATTAACAGAACTCATAACACCCATTAGTGAGTGAACACCACCGTAAAGCAAAAACATTGCAAGCATTGGTATTGCAGCGGTTAATGCCGAAGCTACACCTAAGAACCCTTCAACTTCCGATATTACAGCGGGCATAGCTCCCATTGAGAATGGGTCCATCTGAGCGAAACTAGTAGATACTGAGAATGCTTTTTCTGCTGCTTTATAGGTAAACAAATCAACAAAAACTTTAATGAAACCCCATAAATTAACGAATAAGATAAGGTACATATATTTGCCTATCATGGCGAAACCAGCGCCCCCCATAACAGATAATAGAATCATTACAGGCCCAATAAAGAACGTAAACATTTCAAATACAGAAATCATTGGAATCATGTAGTTCATGAACAAAGAGCGTTCACCTGCTTGCTCGTACAAACGTTTTTGCATTGACTCAAAGACCATTTTATTAACCCACGGGCTATCTTGGCCTTGTAGAGCCTCATAAGTATGAAAAGCAAGAAAACGACCTGCCATTACTTCATATGGATTAGGGCTGGCCATACCACCACCAGTCAAAAGGCTATATGCAGCAGTTATAGAAGGAGCATCAACACCGCGCGCTTCATAATAACTAGAAACCATAGTAGGGAATTTACCCGTATTTATATGGGCGTATATCTTGTTATAAGCCACGTCACACGATAGATACTCTCCATCAGGGCTACTATTTAAAAATATTCTAGTGTAGTAATCAGGGTATGTTACCTTAATTTTATCAATTACCTTGTCTAACCTAGCTGCATCTAGTCCACCCATATTCCCATTTGGATTACCTGTACTTAATAGCTGATCAGGTATATAGCAATCATTTATATAATTTTTGATAGATGTCTTAAAATCGTACTGTCCCGGATGATCTAAGGAGTTTATAACGGGTGACATAGGAATAGAATGGAGCCTTACAAGTGCTCCTAATGGATCTGCGGGTGCATTACTTCCCATTGAAGGTGTTGTGAAGTTATTAGCGGCTAAATCACGTAAACCACCAATTAAATTCGTACCAGCCCAAGAAGGAACAGCTACTAAGAACGGTACATTTGAGACAGTCCGAACATCAAGCGAACTAGTTGAAACTGATTGTAGATGAACAGTAAAACGCGGTGATAGAGGGCCTACAAACATAATAAAGCCCATAACACCGAAGACAAACTCTTTAAAAGGGTAAGGTGAGCGTTCTGGATCTAGAATATACTTAAAGTATGATAGAAATAAAGTTAGGAATATTAAAATTCCTGCACCAGTTTGTATTTGATCGTAAGTCGAACCAGCGTTAAACATACGGGCTACAGCAACAAGAGTATCATTCGCAAACTCTAAATCACCTTGTAAATAAACATTCAAGTCCATATATCACCCTTTAGTCTGTTTGGTTATAGCAGAGATTTGCACTACTGTTTGGAGGGCTTGGGTGCTCTCTGTATTACTTGCATATATCTTTTTGCTTACAAGTTCATACTGTTTGCTAAAGTCTCGGTATGCAATTTCATACTCCTTTTTTAAAGATGTACCTGAGTTATACATATTTTCTTTAGCCGAAGCGGTCATTGCATAAACTTTGCTGACTTGATTAAAGATTTCCTCGTTAAGTTGTCTCAACAACAATGTAGCTGCATAGTTCGCAATATCGTCTATGTTTATATGGTTCTCTTTAGCAAATACTGCCCAACGTACATATGGGAAAGTAAATATTTTAGCAAAGCGCTTTTCCTCTGCGTTAAGAGGTGTTTGACTTAAATATTTAGCAAAAATACCAGGGCTACCTGCTTCTCCAACAAGTCTCGCTTTTACTACCATCTCTAATGGAGTAAAGCTCACTGTTTCTGTTTCAACATTTAAACAGCGATATTCGCCACCTGTAGGAATAGTTTCAGTTCCACAACTTCTAATTTTTATCGGTACAGCTGTTTTCCCAAAAATGAAATCTGAATAATTAGCAGGTCCAGTGTTATCAACTCCAGGTTCTGCATCTACATCAGTGGCACCATTTTCAAACTTAATAACTTTGGTACCTAATAAAGTCATTAACATCGATGCCATTTTTTTCTTCTGCGTATCACCTTTAAACTCAAGCGCATCCAAAAAAGGTGTTGATGAAGTTGGATTTAATAAGGTAACCGCTTGATAGACTGAATTACCTTCAAGAGTTAGCTTTCTGGTGTTTAAATCTTTCTTTTCATTTGTATTTTTATCGCCAAGAATAGAACCTGCCCAACTAGTAACAGAACCAACTTTTGAGGCCATATCGGAACTAATAAGGCTTTCTTGCATTACTAACCTATCTTCACCAACATATTCGTTATTAGCTAAAAAGGTTTGAGATTCAGCGCAGGCATTTCGAGCCAGTTCATTAAATCGCTGTAATTTATTTTGTAAGTTTTCCATTTCTGCAGCACATGTTGAGCAGATATTATTAATTGCTAGTTTAAAAAAATAAGCTGCTGCACCTTGAGCTACCGCTCTACCAACTTGAACTAGTTCGTCGCCAGATATTAGGCCAAACGAACCTCCGTATAGATCTACGCCTCCGCAACCTACTGACATAGATGGACTTTCCAATGAAACAACATCAATTGTAGGCTGATTCCAACGAGCAGAAAATTGACCTAACCCCCAGTTATTGCCACTAGCAACGTCAACTTGATATGGACCTAAATCATTTTGATACGAATCAAATAAGTCTTTCATTCCTGCATTAGCATTTAGAGAGCTTGTTAACATGCACAAGCTAACGAAAATTCCAATTCTTTTTAATTTCATCATTATTCCCCTGAAAGAGAGTTAAATAATTGAGCACCTACTGGCTTAGAATCGGCTAATTTCGATTTAAGTATTTCAGCTAAATAACCAGGGTCATTCTCAATTAATTCTGCATCAGCTAACATAGTTCCATCCGTATCGGTCAGCACATTTATCTCCCGAACGTTTTGAGTTTGTTGATACTGTTCATCGGTAATTACATTTTTTAATCGGGCGGATAAAAGAATACGATCTTGCATTAGAGGTAACGTAGTTAAGCCTTCGCCTATTTTGGTGAAACCGCTACCGTCATTAAGAGCCATGAACATGGTTGGTGTGAATTGAACGCCAAAGCGTTCAGCAACATTTGTTGTATCAACCACCACTTCAATACCTTCCATGCCGGGCAATACTGACCCATCCATTGAGATACCAAGTACATTCATACCAAAGCGGATTTTTAATTCTTTTAATAACGGAAGTTGTTGTTTGCAATAGGCGCAATTAGACGAGAAGAAAAACCATAAATGAGACTTTTCATTGATTGCACTAATAACATTGCTTATGGCTTTTTTTGTATCATCTTTAAATACGTTTAATGAAAACGTGGACATAGGGCGACGTTTTGATTCATCTAATTCAGATTCGAACTGAGTAAATTCCATTGTTTTGGTAGCAAATCGAGAGCTAATATCGAGCATATAACGCTGCACATACAAGTAGCGTGCAATGTTTTCCCTCGTTGGGTTATTAATAGCGGCTTCTTGATACTCAGGTATTTTTGATTTGAGCCAAGCAACATCTAAGCGTACTTTTTCTTCTTTTTTCTCTTCTTCTGGCTTAGTTTCAGCTGCTGGTGCTGCCGGCTTTTCTTTTTCTGGCTCATCTTCAGGTTCTACAGGAGGATCTTCAAACCAATACCACCCTCTGTACTTATCACCATAAAAAGGAGAGTTTGTTGAAGTTGATGATGCAGCTGAAGCATTAAAGCAAGTTGCAAGTAGTAAAGTAGCTAATATAGTGTTTTTCAAAATGACCCCCAATATTCAATTGAGCCATTTTCTTATTAATATAGGGAATTTTGAAATATTAGAGAGTACAAATATGCCACCTCTAATCATTCAGTAGCCAAAAAAAGTGGAGGAAAGAGTTAATCGAAGAAATAAATAATTATGTAATAAAAAAGAGGCTTATGAGCCTCTTTTAAATTATAAAAATTGATTTGGTATTTCACACAAAGAAATTGAATTTATATTACCAACATCCGAGATTTGTTGAACAAAATGCCTGGCATTACTCGCTTGCAGAAAGTGATGCCATGGAGCAGAAAATGACATTTGTTTATAATACAGTTCCACGCTTTGTGATAAATATGCCTTAGTTTTTAAGATTTCATCTGCAACATCACCTTTTAGGCGAGAACATGCTGCCTTTACATTTACGTGATTGAAATAAAAATTTAATCCAGACAAACTTTTATCGAAGTTAGCTACTATTAAAGCTAAATATTTAGGTTTCTCTTTTTGTATTAGCACACCCGCGACATAATGCTTTTGTCCAGCATTGTTGTTTAGCCCAACATTGATTAGTGAAGCCTGCTCATCACCTAGTAAGTTAACAAAATTAATGCTTACTTGTGACTTCATAGGAGTCATTGGATCAAGCCATTCGACAGCCTGCAAAGGTAGTGTGGCAATAAGAAGTAATGATAAAAAAGCTTTACGCATAAAAAAACCAACACCTTGGCACTTGAAATTGCTACTAGTATTGGTTTTCAAATATTAAAAATCAAATTTTTTAAATGCGTCTCTTACATTAACTTTTAAACTTGTTGTCGCTGAGGTAAATTATCATGCATTGGAACGTCAGTTATCTGATCTTCAAATAGCCCATGTTTCTCACGTTTAGCATTTGGAGCTTTTGCACCAGTAATATGGCAAGATGCACAAAGGTTTATGTCAGAGTTGTCATCATAATGAACTACATAAGACTTAGAACAGCAAGCACATGACGGCATAATACCAAGTAGCTGTTCACGTACTAGTGGGAAAAAGTAAAATATACGAGTAGGGTGAATTTTAGAGTTTGGGTATAATGCATTATAAGCATAGTACATGTTCAATAATTGCACACCAGTTATAGGTCTGTCGAGTTGGCTATCTTTATACATTTTTTTATATAACGATAAAATTCTGTCGGCCATCAGCCGTCCTTCAGTATCTTTTACCCAACCACCTTGACCACGGCGAAATTGTCTTGAAAAAGGGAGGTCTTTCCAAAAGTGTTTGATATTGTCTTTTCGTCTATGAGACAGAGCAAGTAGAATTTTCTTTTCAGTACCTAACACTGCTAAAGCGCAAATAGCAATTTCATTTTTATAAATATTAGTCAGCGATATAGACATTCTATTTAACCTCAGATGCAAATATGTGGTCTATTGACCCTGCTTTTGGTTTGTTTATTTTCATAGTAGCAATAGCTTGAGTTAGGTCACTTGGTGAGCACGCTAATTTGAATAAAGGAACGCGAGAATCTGCATTTTTTAAACATGCAATATCTTGAACATGAGCATTTTTAAGAGCTGATACAAGTTGTGAATCAATGCCAATGACACCCTCAATATCACAATCAAAATCAATAAGTGATTTAATTATTAATAACAGCTCCACATTGCAATTAAAGTAGTTATTAATTTGATCGGCAAGGTTGTTTGCATTCTCTAGCATTGCTCTAGTTCCGTTTAAAATTATTCAATGAATTTGAATTATAGATTCATAAAAGGAACATCTCAATAAAAATAACGTCACTACTTGTGACTTAGGGTGAGGTGATTTTTAATTTATTATATAAATACTAATAGATTCAATGCTTAACGAGACATTAACTTAAATTATATAAAGTAAAAAAAATTAAATAATATTTTTTTCTAATCACCTTTCAAAAAGCTCACCCTAAAGCATTGGATGAGCAGACCTTTAATCAGGACTTCCATTTGATTCTGTAAAATCCAAATCCAAATCTTCCATGTATTTATCCAAGTAAGGTACGAGGTCAAGTTGATTTTTATCTTCCTCAACTTCTTCTACAAGCTCATTTTGAGTTTGTTCTACAGGCTCACTTTGGGTTTTCTCTACAGCAACAGAGGCTTTGTTCAAGCTACTGTCAACCAAAGGGTAATTCGGTTGGTTAACTGATAACTTTACCTGCCCCCCATTATTAACTAGACTCTCGAATAACAAACCTTGTATGGCTAACCTAATTAACTCATTAGGGTAGCCAGATAACTGAGAATCATTGACCAAATGAATCCCAAGTTTACTTTCTCTTTTTATTCTCGCTGTTACTTTAATTATACTACTCATAGATTAACCTCTAACGACTTGTTTGCCTGCGTAGAACAGCCCCTCAACAACGGTAGTTAGATTATTTTCTAGTACAATCATTTTGTGATGTGGATATTGCGCTCTAATAGCTGGTTCAAAAGTTTTAATTGGTCCACCGAATAAAACAAAATAATCAATGTCATCACCGCTACCTACAATGTTTCTTACATAGTTTGCAGCCGTACTTGTCGAACTATTAATATTACCCGTTACGTCATATTCAATTCCGAGATCATTATCTTCTTTTTTGCAAATTGGGAATGGGTATTCGTAACCTCTAACCTTTAGCTTGCCATTAGTTTTCCAAAAAGCATTATCCACTAAGCGTCTTGATAAATTGTTAGTTAATGAAAAAGCTTTAGATAAGGTCGGTATAATTTCATTCAACACAGTTGAAAAGCCGCTCTCAGTTGCACCACTTCTTTTTTCTATTGGCGTTAGTCCACGAGATGTACACACATCTAGTGTTAAGTATCCGGCATCTACACAAACAACGTTTGCTGTTTTGAAGTTTTTTTCAAACTCTTGTTTAGGTAGACTTGTCGCATAAGAAACTAATCCAGCAACCGGTTGTGGTAACACCATAGTCTTTTTAACTATTCGTTGCTTACCGCCTTTGAAATCATGCACACCTTCAGTTAATTTTATAAGTTCATTTTTTTTTGACCAATGATTAACAGGTAGGCCAACAACAAGCAAATCAATAACACGATCATGCATTAGTGAAAGACTGCCTTTTAATAATGCTTTATATTGTTTGGAACCAACATAATGATCACTTAAAACATCGTCAGAATCTTGAGCACTTAAATAAGCGTCAGGCCCAACTTCAAAAATGTCGCCATCAATATCGACTTCTACCGTTTCACGCTTACCAATTCCCATATCGGCTTGCCCAATTCGGCTCTCATTAATTCGCCCAACAGAAGAGCTAAACGTTTTTATCACTGGCTTATCGTCACCCGACACAGTAAAACTTACTGTTCCAAACCCAACCTCAGCAGCTCTCACTATCTTCTTAGCCATTCTCTACACTCCTATATGTATTGTTCAGGCAGAGAATACACCCAGCAATCAAAAGCTTTAAATATTAGAGCACCCCAAAATGACACCTCTAAGGTTTAATTATAAAACTTATTAGTTATAAGTTGAGTGAACGAAAACCAAAAACACAGACCAATACGAAGCTATAGAGCAAAGCGGCATAAAAGCGGCATAATATGGCAATGTACGATTTATAATATTGGATATGTAAATCACTTACCGACTAGCGGTATAAAAGCGGCACAAAAACGGAACAATATGGCGATTCGCAATTTATGGTATTGGGTATGTCAATCGCTTATCGAGGAGTGGCATGAAACCGCCACAAAAAAGGCACAATATGGCGATGTATAGTTTAGTATATTGGGTAGGTCGATTGCTGATCGGTATGTGGCATGAAAGAGGCACAAAAGCGGCACAGCATAGCAATTATCACTATGTAAATTCCATATTGTTCGCATGCAGCTTTAATTGATGAACTGCACTACTAATTTTACCTTTCCCTCTAATTAAATGCGTTTGCGCTTTCACAAAGCGAGCTTCAATTCTTCTTGATTGGTATATCCAGCATTATGATTGAGAAGATGAACAATAAAAAAATCGCAGATTTATAATATATGACTAAGCCTAATACGCCTCAATAATTTAGAACCACAAAAATATAAAGGTTAATACCGCCCTCAATTAATAGGGTGAGATTTTTTTTACGCCCACTTTAGGGCATTGTTCCTAGTCTAAAAAATATAAAATTATTAAAACTACCCTCAATTAATAGTGCACTTCCTTAGAACCTACCCACAATGGCGCAACTCCATTTATTTAGAAGAATTACGCTAAATTTCATGCTTCTCCAAAATTAAAGTTTACAAAATAGTCATTCAACAAAAAACAGAAACCGCCCTCAATTAATAGAGTGAGATATTTATTGCGCCCATTTTTAGGGCGGGATATTAAATTTAATTGATACAAAAAATAAAAAGCGCCCTCAATTAATTAAGACGTCACTCAAAACGCCCTTTGAGGGCATTTTACAAATAAATCTGTACTTACCAAAAAAAAGCACCAAATAAGCAAACCTCGAAAACTTAATTCCCCCCTAATTAATTGAGGGCAGTTTTGGTTAATCCGCCCGTTTAGGGGCAGTTTGTTGAAACTGCCCTCAATTAGATTTTAGGGCATCAATAGTAAAAGAATACCTCACCGGAAGGTGCCCGAAATTTACAGCATGCATTTATACCCTCTGTATTTTTTTTCTCTTAAAGATAATTACGCGAAAATGGCATCACGACAGAAACAAGAGTTTTAAAAAATGAACCAAGATGCATTTGAAGTTCGCCAGTATTTAACTGATAAAAAGGACGACCTAGCTTTAAAGCTTGATTCGTTAGTGGATGGATATTGGGGTGCTTGGCGTGACATTAATAGACAAATCATAAGTCAATCCGCTAATCCGGACCGAACCGATAAAGTCGGCAAGGTTGCACCGAGCATTCGCATATACAAAACCAAAAACCATAACCGAGTCACGCTCAGGTGGCGAATTTACGAAAACAGTTGGGCAAGGCTCAATGTTGCTAAAAGCAATAAGCAGACACTTCGCTACGCAAAAGAACTCAAGCGGAATAAAGATGGCACAACAAGTCGATTCCAATTAGTGAAAAACGCTGAAAGCTGGGAAGTTAGTTTAATTGATGAATTCCTAATTAAAGCGGAACCAATTATCACTCTTATTAATATGATTCATCAAAGCTTAAAGCTACTGAACAACACAAAAACTTTAGAAACTGAGGAGATACAAAATGCAGAGTAAAACTGAAAATTCAATATCAGCTGAACATGTCAAGAATGAGCAGGCGCAAAGAGCGACCACAAAGCATGCTGGTAAAATGAAAACAATCACTACTATGATTAAGTATGAAACAGACCACACTCATTCATATTTAAAGCTAAACGAGCATAAAATTCTAAATGCATTCGAACGCTTAGCTGCAATTTTACGGATGGCAAAAACCTCTAGCGTTGCGTACACAAGAATAAGTGAATGGCATAGAGATATTAATTTAAGTCTTGCTCAAGCCCAGTTGGATACACTTCATGATCACCGAGTGGAACGTGAAAAAAGTTTACCGGTTATGGGTGACTTTATAATTAATACACCAGAAAACTACGCCATGCAATTTGAAGTATCTCACCCAGTAGGACTCACAATTACTCAGTTAATTGTTGCCGTGGACAAAGAGTTAAACGCAATTGAAAAATTATTTATGTTTGGTGCTTTAGATGATCTTGAGTATGAGCAAGCATGCAAACAGGCAGCAGCAATTGTTACTGGCGTAACTGACAGAATAATGAAAGTGACTTCCCCGGGTAAGCGCGAAGGTGGCCAATTTAATCCGCGTTACTATTTGGAGTTTTTACGTGATCCACAATTTAACATGCTTTCACTGTGTGACATTCCTTATGAGGTAGCAAAAACAATACTTACTGAAGAACAATTAGTATTAATTGTTAAAGCCAAAAATGAAGATAGTGAAAGCAAGGTAGCATAATGGCATTTGTATCCACCATGAAAATGCTATTTGGTTTATCCACTTCTACTAAGCCGGTTAAAGGTGGCGTAGAAGTTCTTAAAGATAAACCTAAGCCGATCCACTTACAGACCAATGTAAGTGGAGAAATTTATTTGGATATTTATAACAGGCCAGTACACGATGCTGAAGCTCAATTTTACCCACCTAAAGTAAATGGTTTGAGCGTGTTTTGTGTAGACGCCATTTTAAAGCGCTATAAAGACCAGATTATAGCGCTTGAGCAACACGTAGATATTGGGTTTCATAGAACCACTGAGGAAGGTGTTAATCTTTTTGACGCGCGTTATTTGAGTGTAATTCGCAAGCTAGCGGAATATGTTCACATGCTTCCTGCATCTGAATACCACCACCATTCACAACCAGGTGGATTATTTCGGCACTCGCTAGATGCTGCTTTAATCGCTTTGCGTAAAGCAGATAATCAATTGCCTCCGACCGTTGGTAAAGTGGACTTAGATGCACAACGTCGTGTCCGTTACATGTATGCAGCGTGGGTTGGGGCGCTTTTACATGATACAGGTAAAATTCTGACAGATATGCAGGTGAGTGCGTATACAATTTTTGATGATGAAAAAAATACAAGTGTACCAATCGCGAGTTGGGGGAAACCAATTAAGCCTTGGATACCACAAATTGAAACTTTAATTGAATGGGCTACCCGCAATAAAGTAGAACGATATTTTGTCCACTTTAGGGCATCTCGTGTACACAAGGAGCACGTGTCTTCAGGTGCCACTCTGTTACCACACATATTAAAAGGAGAAGGGTTAGAGTTCATTATGGACTCCCCAGATGACTTATATAGCAATCTAACGTCTGCACTTAACGGATATGCTCACATCAATGGATACCTTGCCACAGCAATTCGTTTTGGAGATTCAGTGTCAACGGCTAAAGATGTCAAAACAATGGCAACTTCTGCTTTTGGTACCTTAAAAAAATCAAGAATGATGTCTATTGTCGACACGATGCGAAGCCTTAAAAGCAAATGGAATTTTAATGCTGAAAAAAGCCATGCTTTTGTAATTGGTGATTGTGTTTTTATTCGTTGGCAATCAGCGTTTGATGGAATCCTAAAAGCTGCACGGGCTAACCAGTTCGATGCTCTACCAAATGACACAAAGTCACTATTAGGAATGATGGAAGATTTCAGAATAGTAGAGCCATTCGATAAAGAAAATCGCTTTGCGTTATTTGCTATAGGCAAGTTCACTGAACAAGATGTAATAAACATCATTGACGAAACAATCAGCATTAGTTGGATTGAGTTGATTAAAGTGGTCTATCGCGAGTGGATATATGATTCTGACCCAGTGCACCCAAACTTAGAAGGTTTACTTTACCTTAGTGGCTCAAACAAATATTTCATTACGAAAGAAGATGGAAGCTTTACAGAGCTAAGCTTTGATACTACAGCGCTTAGCGAAGAAAAGGAGACGGTAATTGAAGGTACGAACGAATTACATGACAAAGTTAACATTAGCACGACTAAAAAAACCGTTTCCGTTAACAATGGTGTAAACCATGCTGAGGAAAAACCCAGTACCGCCAAAACAGAAAAAACAGTTCCGCCTAAAGCTGAAGTAAATACAGGGGAAAAAAATCAAGTCGCGGCCAAAAAGAAAAAAATGCCAAAGCCTAAAAAACCGGAAAAAGCGAATGTTACACCAATTCTATTTGAGAACAGCACCGATACCTCTGTAGTAAAAACTGAACAGACGACACTTGCAGAGAAAACTGAACAGGCTGTACCTGCTGAAACAAATGAACAAACATTACCTGCGGAAAAAACAGAACAGGCTGTACCTGTGGAATTAATTGAAAAGGCAATACCACCAGCTTTGGAGAACGAAAAACCAACACTCCACGAGTATGTTTTGCAAATCAATAATAAATGGTACGTAGACGTAAATAAGTATGTTGAAGCCTACAACACTAATCAAATCGAAGCTGGACATACGCTATTAAGCAAAGGTTTTATACGGCAAAAACTAGGTAGCTCATCCCTTGCAACACTTGTTCGGCGTAAAAAAGCAAAGTCTGTCGTTTGCTTTGAACTAACACCTTTAGGTCAGTCCTCGTTAACTGGCGCTGTTAAAAGCAGTTCAGAAACCAAAAAAGGTGTTGCTACCAATTCACCTAAAGCAAAGAGTGAGACTATCAAGAAAAAAGCCACTGCCGGTAAAGATAAATCTAGTTTGCCTTTGGCCGACCCAACACAGTTTGAATTCACAACAACAAGCATCAAAGGAAGTCTTGGCGAAATCCTGCTAGCTCACAAATTTAATGTAGCTGGTGGTCCTGAACACATAGACATTACATTAAAAGAAGTAGCGTTAGTTAGCGATTCAAGCCCATCTTTTATAAAAGGGATACGTATAAGTAAACTAATCCAATTAATGAAAGCGCGCTATAAACATGACGTAAAAATTAACGACATGAGTTCATTTTCCATACAAGTCCACATACAAGATGTATCAAATACAGAGGTGTTCAGTGAGTAGTAAATACAATAGAACAGATGGGCGATACGTTGAGTTTCTATTTCGACCTATCTATGAAGTAAACACAGCAATAGCTTATGGCATTGGTGCCATAACAACTCCGTTTATGACTTTAGGTGCATTCCAACCAGGAGCAACCGTTTCATTCGGTATTGCTGGCATACTGGCTGGTGGAAGTTATCTGTATGCTAGGAAAGCAAAACCATTAATTGAGCGTCAGTTAAAACTAAAACTCAATAGAAAAGAGTTTATGGATTGTAAAAAATTACGGGAAATCAACTCGCTTGAACCAAGAATAACGAATGACAAATTTGTTGACCCTAGACACAACTTTATGGGGTATGGGTTTGAATGGGGTTCAGAACATGCCAATCGTATTTATCAAGTTATGAATATGGACTCAAAATTAACGGATATAAAGCTTCCATTTTTTCTACGCAAAGCAACAGACGAATTTCAGCATGAAACTGAAGAGCTTGGTGGAAAACCCTTTATCCATGCTGTAGGCGATGAAACGGAAATAAAGGTTGTGGAAGATACTTATTTTGGGCATACACTCATATCAGGAAATATAGGTACAGGCAAAACAACACTATTACGCTTGCTTAGCCTCAACGCTATACATATGGGTGCAAAAGAAAGTTCAGCTCGCTTTAATATAAACGGCCAACAAAATAAGATCATAAACGGTGACAAAACAAAAAATAACAGCAAAGTAATCGTCGTTATCGATCCAAAAAACGACACTGACTGGAAAGAGTCTATCAAGCAGGAAATGGAGCACTTAGGTTATGGCGATAGGTTTTTCAGTGTACACCCTGCTGCACAAAGTGACTCTTGTCGTATACCGTTACTAAAGAACTTTGTACGCGTCTCAGAAATTGCTGACAGAGTAGCGCCACTCATGGGAACTTCAGGGGGCAGTAAAACCTTTGAAGACTTCGCCTATGAACAAATAACATTTGTAGCTGCAGGCATGGAGTACATTGGCACACCTATTCGCTTAACTTCCATTCAAAAAGCGTTGTCTTCAGGGAAAATACCTTTCTGTGAAAAAGTGTTGCGTGTGTTTTTTGAAAGGACACTAGGGCCAGAATACGAAACAAAGCTGAATATGGCTGAGTACCTTAAAAAAGGTGTAGAGGCATGGCAAGTAATGAGTGAATACTATAAAGCTCGTTTAAGCGAGTCGCATGAGAACGCGGCTATTTTAGGTATTATTCAATTAATCGAACACCCTTCTGAGCATTTTATAAAGATGATCACATCGTTACGCCCAGTTTTAACGGCGCTAACATCAAAGCCAATGGATGATTTGTTTTCCCCTATTGATGATCCCGAAAGTGAAGATAAGCGAAGAATTGTAGATTTAGATAACCTCATGGAAAAAGGGGGGTGTCTATATATAAGTTTAGATTCAATGACTGATAATAAAACAGCAGGTTTTTTAGCTCGTTTAATTATGGCTGAGATTGCTGCTGTGTCAGGTCGTCGTTATAACAATAACGACAAGAAAGCATCACGAGTTGCTGTTTTCTTAGATGAAGCGCATGCCGCACTTGAAAATAATGACAGCTTATTAAATCTCCTTGCTGTTGGTCGCGCATCATCAATCGAGCTTTATCTTGCTACACAAACAATAAGCGACATTGCAGCTAAAACCGATGAACCTACAGCCAACAGAGTTTTAGGTTTATGTAATAACTTCATTTCATTTAGAACAACTGACCCAAAGACCCAAGAGTATGTTGCTGCGCAATTTTCAAAGACAGCAATCACAAAAGTTCAAAATCAGAGTTCATCTGGTGCATCAAGTAGCGAAAGTATATTTGCCTTCAACTCTATGCATGGTGAGCGTTCAGCTAAAGAGATGGATGATTCATTTCCAATGGGCTTAATGGGCGATTTACCAAAACTTCAATACATAGCACGGTTAGCAGATGGCCGAAAACTTAAAATGAGACTGCCAATTGTAATTAACAGCTGCCCAGAGGAGCGAGCCAAATGGTTATAGATAAGTGGCGAATTGATAACTTTAATGGTTTAACTGCCCAAAAAACATGGCTTTCACTGAATGACATTGAAAAGCAATCATCTAAGAATGAGATACGAGCACGACTAAGTGAAAAAAATCAGGATAAGTTTTTAAAGTTATGCAGTGATAATGAAGCAGTATTGGAATTGGCTAGAAACATAGCGCTGTATGTTGGTTTAAAAAACAAGATATACAAAGAACACGTATTTAGCCTCATTATGAACGGCGTTATAGACAATCTTGAAAATACAAAAGTTGAAAGTCTAATTTTGGCAGTATCCGAAAGGTTATACCCAATCATTTACGCAAGAGTGTCGGGCAGACCAAAAGGCCAGCGATTGTCTGCCTCAGTAACGTGGGATTTTACGAATGAAAGTTTATATTCGTGGATTGAAAACAATAACTTTGAGTCAATTTCAACGACTGAACTTAACGTAAAGTTAGAGTACCTGCGCAAAGATGAAGTAGGACTACTCATTTTAAATAAATTCTTTGACGCTGAATCAATTTTAAAATTCATGCACGCCGTTAAAAATAAATCACTGACAGAAAAAGCGCAAATAGTTGATTCAATTGGTGAGTCGAATATTAAAATACAATTGTCGATGATAGATACCATCAACCCGGCAGTAGTAAAAATATGTAACAAAGTAAAAGAGTACATGGGCAACATTGATATATTTAATAGTGGGGCACCTACTTACATATCCATAATTACAACATCATTGAGCGCATATTACGCCAAGGCTGAGATACAAGGACAATCGGCTGCGTATTTGGTTTTTTGTGAATATATTTCAAATCAATTAACTCAATTATGCTGCATGAAAATTCAATGTGAAAATGAGGTGTGGGATTGGACCAAAGAAAGCTTGCGTGCCTGGTCAAATAAACACCCAAAAGACAATTTAATAACATTACATACACCAACGAAAGAGACGAATAAAAAACTACATCTAATTTTCAATCTATTGGTATTCAATCGCATTGATTTAAGTATCTGGGGAGTGCCGGCCACAGGCAAAAGGCAGGCTGTATTTTGGGGGGATGCAGTATGAAGACTGCAATTACAAGTAAACATACTCGTTTAGAAATATTATTACTGCTTTCCTCACTATCAGTGGCGGCTATGCTGCTCATGCTGCTACTAACAGAACCTGACGAATATAAAACGAATGTACTGCAAGAGTCATATCAGATTAAAAATGCGATTTCAGAGAATGATTGGAACGTATTGCATAACGAAACCCTCTTTTTACAAGATAAATGGGTAAATGGGAGTGGGCTATACAAATGGTTTTTATCAAAGTTAATGCCTGAAAAGGACACTGAATGGGATGGTGTCATAGGTAGTACATTCCAAGAAAGACTAGCAATAAACGGGCAGATACTAGCGTATCAAATCGCTTTGCGAATAATGATGTTTAAGTATTGGCTGTTTGTATCACTTCCACTTTGTTTAGCTTTAATTTACGGCTCTGTTAACAGACACAAAGCCAACGCATATAGATTTGGCGGGGCTAAACCTAATTTGGTGCGTTTATATATAAAAATCATTTGGATTTCATTCTGTTTATTTACATTTTTTATGTTAGCGCCAAATTTTGTAGGCGGAGTGTTGCCCTATTTCCCATTTATTTATTTGATAGGTATTGCCCTATTGATTTCAGGAATAATCCGTAATTTCCATAAAGGTACAAGTTAAAATGATTACAAATTTACTAAGAAAATTTAAAAGAAAAAAAGTTGAGCAAGTTAAAGTTCCTCCGGAAAATTTAACACAGGCCATATCAGAGTTAACATCTACAGTTGAATCTAAGTTAGGGCCAGTAGCGAAGGCTTATTCATTTTCACAGGTTTTTAAAACATTCATTATATTTGGAGGCTTCTTAACAGCCATATTAATCAACTGGAAGACAGATACATTAGAAATAAATAAGCCTAAGTATGTATCGCAAATAATGCTTGAGGGTGAGATGACTGATGCTGGTGGAGGCTCTGGCTACAATTTAGCGAAGGAAATACAACGTGCGGATAAAGACGAAAGGGCGAGTGCAATAATGCTAATTGTTAATTCAGGTGGTGGTTCGCCCGTACAAGGAGAAACGGCTTATTCATTTATAAAAAGTTACACAGAAAAACCGTTAACTGAACGAAAACCACTCTATGTAAGCATTCAAGCCATTTGTGCTTCTGCGTGTTACCAAGCTATATCGCCAGCAGATAAAATATATGCCCACAAAAGCTCGATGGTTGGCTCTATTGGGGTGCGAATGGACTCATGGGATTTAACGGGTCTAGCTGAAAAGTTGGGAGTTAAAAAACAAATTTTAACTTCCGTGGATAAAAAGGTAATCATTGATCCATTTAAAAAGCTGAAAGTTGAAGATGAACAGCTATTAAGAGACTCGTTAATGATGCCAATGCACAACAATTTCGTTTCATCAGTGCTTGAAGCGAGAAAAGACAAACTAGCAAACGATGCAAAACTGTTTAATGGCATGGTATGGCTAGGTGAAGATGCTCAGTCAAAAGGTTTTATCGACGGGATAAGCAGCACAATAGAAGTTGAAAATGAATTAATGGAGATGACAGAGACTAAGGATGCTAAGTCAGTTAGTGCTCAAGGTTTCAGCATTAGTCGTCTAATAGGTGGAATTCTATAAATGTATACCTTAGAGGTGCGATTTTAACCCTCTGTAAAATTTAAAATAAGCCAAATTAAAGGTAATAATGATTTTGCTGAGAAGGACTAGGAACACATTAATGTGCTCCTTTAAAATTAGCATAGCTTAGAGGGGCCATTTTAGTACGCTCTAAAATTTTAAAATGAATCAATTACAGTGAATAATCACTTTGAATTAAAACCACTCATTAATCGGAGATAACCATGAGTATAGCAATTGCAAACATCGACAACATGAATAACGTTGAGACATCTAAAAAAACTAAATACCTTTTATTAGCACTAGCTATAGCATGTGTAGTGTTTTCATCACTAGCACTTGCTGCAGGTAGTGGTACTGAATGGAACTCGATATATACAACGTTTGATGGTTGGGTAAAAGGTATTCCGGGCAAAACAATTTCACTTTTAGCATTTGGTTACTCTGTTTATAACATTACTCAACAAAACTACACTATGGCTGCTGGTGCATTCCTTGGTGCAGTATTAATGGTAAATGCTGGCTCAGTATTAGATTTAATCTTTACTGCGGGTATCCCAGGCCTTTAATAAAAAACTTAGTTTCCCTCCTTAATAAAAGGCTCATTTTGAGCCTTTTTTTTTGGTCTAAATAACTAGAGGTATCAAATACACCCTCTCTAATTTTATGCATTCGTATTTATACGGTAAATAATAGCGAATACATTTTAATGAAGGACAAACTAATGTCAGACAATCCTTTTCAATACAGAATGCCAAAACGCATTAACGAGCCGCTAACTCTCATACTGTGGCCAATGCACTACGTACTTATGCCGATCATGTGTTTTGGGTTTGGCATATTAATCAACAAACCAATGGAATTGCTTACTTTTGGTTTAATTTGGTTTTTCACATTGAAATACACAGAAGAGCGTTACTCACGAGGGTTTATTCTTCATTTCCTATGGTGGCATGGCGCTTTGCCTTTTTTGAAAAAAAGTAAATATATACCTGACCCATATAGTCGTGAATATTTTCAATAGGAACTCTTTAGATGAAAAGAAGTGAAAGCAAAGTTTTAAAATCCGTTAGCGAGATTAAAACAAATCAAACTAAAAACACAATTATTCAGTACGGTCTACTTGCCATTGCAGGGGTATTAGCTTGCGCATTGGCTTTTAAAGATACTGAAGTAATCGCCACGCCACCTAATTTCACTCAACCTTTAGTCGTTGCAGGTAATGTAGCCAATAAAGAATATAAATTACGATGGGCAGTTGCGGCAGCGTCGATAGCAGGGAACTTATCGAAGGACAATGCTGATTTTGTATTGAATCAACTGGATAGCATGCTTTCACCTTACTTACGGCAGCAAATATTGCCATCACTAAAAAAAGAGGTCCAAATTTTAATAGCACGGGATGCAGAGCAAACATTTGTTATTAAAGACGCGATTTACGACCCAGTAAAGGACTTAGTTTGGATCTGGGGTGACAGGACTATCAAACTAAAAGCAACGGCCAATAATATCAACTTACCTCAAAGATGGACGTATGAGTTCAGAGTTAAACCTTTCTCTGAACGTGCAGCTATTACGCATTTTAACTCATACAAAGGTCTGCCAAAGAACCGTGATGTTGAATATCTGGTTGAAGAAAACCCTATGCTAACTGCTGAGCTTAAAAAAGTCATAAGTGACGATTAAGGAATGAAAATGAAACTAATAAATAAAATAACAGCATCTATCTGTTTATCACTGAGCTTAATGCCAGCAGTCTATGCGCAAGACGAAGGGTTAGACATACCAATACAAACAAACTTTGGTAGAAAACCAATGAATGCAACACCGGCGGGTCAACCAGTTTACAACGGTGCCGCTGAATTGCGCGCTGCAACTAATAGCTTTGTACCTAATGAAACTAATAGAGCAACATCGAACGCTCCTGTAAGTAAAAGTAGTAATGAACCTGATTTCTTACAAAAGGTGAAACAAAGTTTTAAACCAGAACAATCGTACAATCTAAAGCCGGGAAGAAACATAGTTATTCCAGTCGGACAGGGTTTTAGTAATGCCATACGCACCAACTTTAGAAGTTTATCTGTTAAAACGAGTGCCAACGCAGAGCAAGCTTTACTTGAGGTTGAAGATGGCCACTTGTATGTGACGTTAAGAACAATGCAACCAATTAGTTTATTACTATCTGAAGACGGTGTTCTTGAATCTGAAATTTCTATCGTATTAGTACCAATGGCCTCACCACCAGCCATGGTAGATATTGATATAGATATGCCAGCAGAAATGACGTTAAAAGCACTGAATCATTTTAACGAAATGGAAAAACAGAAAAAAATTGATAAAGCGACTCTTGAAGCGCAAAACGCACCGGTACTGCGTTCATCAAGTTATCAAAAGAGTATTGTTTCAATATTAAAACCGATAGCGCAAGGTAAGACACCTGCTGGATACTCAATAACAAACGATATACCAAATTACCTTAAACATCCGTGCCGTATAGCTATATATCATGAAGCGGGCCAACGATTAAGTGGAAGCCAAGATTTTATTGATGTAGTCCTTGTGCACAATGATAGTGATCGTGTTTACCAAGTACGTGAAGAAATGTGTCTAAATGATGGTGTTACATCGGTTGCGCTATATCCAAAGTCTTATTTACAACCTGGTGAAGAAACAGAGATTTATATTATTCGTAAACTGAAAAAGGCAAGTGCGGACTCATATGGTCAGACTAGACCACGCTTAACAATGGGGGCAGGCGAATGATGCAGGAAAAGATAAAAACCTATATTGAAGACAATCCATGGTTACGCAAGGGCATTCTTGGAGTCATATTTCTTGTTATTCTCTGGTTTGTTGGTGGATCACTGTTTACAGATGACACGATGAGTGAACAGCAAGTAGAGAGTCAATCCGTTACATCAATTCTGGGTCTATCCGACACACTAGGCACAATGGATCAACGCGAAGCAGAAGGTATTGTAGATGAAATGAAAGTACGTTTAGCCGATAAAGAGCGCGAGATGGAGGCTAAGTACAACAAAGACGCAGAAAACCTTGAGCAATTGAAACTTTCAATGCAGCAAATGCAAAATGAAATGTTTGAGCTAAAAAGAAAGAACGCTACGAATACGAAACCAATTGATATAAGCACTAAGTTGCCTAACAAACAGTTTCAAGTACAAGGTGAGCCCGTCAGTTACCAAGCAGATCAGCAAAACAAAAATGTTCTATATAGACCACAAACTGAGATAATAACGCAATCACCTCAAATTAAAGGCAACGTTATTAGAACAATTACTCAACGCAGCATACGTGAAGTACAGCGCTCTGGTGAAGTAACTATAAGTGATATTAAAGTTCAGCGTTTGACGAATGACAGTCAAAATGTGGACGATAGTCGTGAAGGACAAATTGCTAAAAGTAATGACGAAAGAAACCCATCTGCAAAAGGTGATAAAGGTGAATTTACATTAGCAATGGGTTCAATATTATCGGGCACGTTAATTAATGGTGTTGCGGCGCCAACCAAAGTAGGTTCGCAAGATACACCAATCCCTATTTTACTCCGTGTAAAGCGCGAAGCGATTATGCCTAACTTTTTCTCACTCGATATACGTGAGTGTATGGTTCTTGGTGCAGGTATTGGAAACCTAGCAAGCGAACGTGTTGAAATTCGTGCAGAAGCAATTTCATGTATTACCAATGATGGCCAAGCCATTGAAAAATCTTTAACGGCTTACGCTGTGTCTAGTTCAGATGGTTTAACCGGTATACGTGGCACGGTAATCGAGCGTAGTGGTAAAGCGATAGGTAACTCTATCAAAGCAGGCTTTTTGTCAGGTTTTGCAAGTGCAGCTGCCCCGCAGCAAGTACCTTCGATTAATACTGAGCTTTCTGCATCAACAGTATGGCAAAGCCAAAACCTAAACCAGTACGCTGGAGCAGGCATAATGGAAGGTGCAAGTAGCGCAATGGAGCGTGTAGCTTCATATTACTTAGCAATTGCTGAGGCTATGTGGCCTGTTATAGAGATTCCAGCAGGTATTGAAGTAGATTTCTTAGTTCAGAAGGGAATGACCTTACAATTAAACCAAGACGATATTAAGGACCTAAAATAATGGCCGGTTATTTAGCAAAACTAATTTTAGCCACCAGCATTGCTATTTTAATATTGGTAAGCGTTAAAACTTACCAGCAGTCAAAACAAATAGCTCAGCTGCAGCAACAAGTAAGCAAAAAATCATCTCAAGTGATCGCCTTAAATGGTAAGCGATTAATTGATAAGTTTAAGCGTGATGGAAACACACAAGCGGAGTCAATGGAGGCTTTCGCGCTATTAATAAAAATGATGGAGGATGAGGGAGTATTAATTATTGATAGTAACCAAACAATAACTGCTCCTACTGACAAGCAATTTAAAGATCTGCGCGTAAGCGATATAAACGCAATGGCTAAAGATAAAGGTATAAATATAGTTAAGTTTCGGGATGAAATAATTGAACAAGCAAAGAAGGAAGCGGACAAAATGATAAAGGAGTTAGAAGCACTACAAAGGTAGATTTAAAAAGGCCAAATACCCAACGGAGAGTAGTGTTGGATACTCGGCCTAACCCTTGAGAGACATAATACGTATTTCGAGATTTTGGGCTACTGATTAGAAAAGGGTACAAATAAGCATAAAAAAGTGATCATCATTTGTGAATTATCTTGATCTAACTATTTAAGCGAAGTATCCTTTGGTCGATTTTCGATAAATAATTGAATAATTAACATATAGATAAGGCAAAGCACAACGAAGAAATAACAAAAAAATAACATTGCTAAGCAATAGAAAAACAAAAACCGACATAAAAGTCGGTTCTAGGAAGGTTTTATATTTATGTAATGTTGTAAGCAACCAGCGCCAACTGGTAAGTCCCACGTAACTTAGGACAAGCTTATAACTACATAAAAATAAGGTCAAGGGCTTTTTTGGCTAAAATTTAAGTTATAAGTGTTTTTTTATGAAAATTACTCTATCTGATCGTAGTGTCAGGCCATGAGCGACACTGTAATAACGGGTCGCTCTGTGCATAGGCATTTGACTCCGCATTTCGATTTTAAAGCTAAAAATCCAATTGCGAAGCTGCTTATTGCTCGCATTGAAATCCATGATTTCAAACTAAATACGTTCTTAAACAAAGCGCGATACGCTGGTGGCATGGTAAATCTAGGTTTCAGTAACCTCGTACTCGCAGCGCGAACTAACCGTATGCGTATAGAAAGAGAGCAAACCCTTCGCGAAACGATGAAAGCATTAGTTTACTGCGCCTCATACAAACCCTATTCAGATTCCCTATTTGAAATTAAAATGTCCATTAAAGCTTTGGCTAAAATGGTTAATCAACTTCACATATCAGAGCCAACAGCCAAATACCGCCATGGCCGTGAAAACTACAACCCTGTAATTAATGCTTTAAAGGATTTAGCTGCTGCAGGATTGGTCATGCTACAACAGAATTACAGCGTTAAACTAAAGCGCTATCAAAGTATGCGTATCTTCATCACCCCTGAGTTATTCGCATCCCTAGGTGTCAATAAAAAAACCGTTAAAAAGCTTATACACTCACAAAATAAGCACGATATTAAAAATGGATTTGATGTAAATAAATCAAATAGAATGGAGCACTTACGCGCGCAGAATAATGCGGCCATACAAGAACACGACAGCCATAGCTTAAAAGCATTTAAGGCCCGTCTTAAAAATGAACTCAATGTTCCTGACGATATACGCGAGATGAAAGAAAAGGTAACGTCGCTGATTAAAAAGAAAAAAAAGGAAGCTGATAACGAACAAAAACCAGGGGCAACACAACAACAGGTATTTAACCGGTTAGTTGTACAATTGAATGTGCCTGCGTTTAAAGTTTATGAATTAGAAGAAAACATAAAGAAAGAACATCCCTATATTGAGAAAGCCTCCCCCCCTTACTACGAGCTGTTAATAACATTACTTAAAGAAAGTCACCTATAACCAATTAGGTGAAAGCACACGGCTACCCAGCCATCAATGATCTATAAAAAAAACACCTAATTTCAGACGAAACCAACCTATAAATACGAGTTTAATTATTTCTTAATGATACTAAAGTTGAGTGCTATTATTTTTAGAACAATTAATTGGGGGATTTTTTAACACACATACTTAAATAAATTTATTAGAGCTGGTTTTTAAGCCCAGCATCTAATTTAACTATTAAAATTCTTCACTATCATTAATAGACATCACTACTAGATTATTTGGATCTGAATAGTAATTTGTAGGTAAAGTGTCATCAAACTCTAACAAAAAATCGTCATCGTCATCGCCATCGTCAGAATTAACACTGTTATTTTGATTGGGTAACAGCACACCAACCTCACGCATTTGCTCATCAGTAGCGGTATCAGAAAACATTGATGAGCTAGTAGTAATCAAGAAAAACACACCCATTAAAATTACGACGAAAATAATCATAGAGCTCTCCTAGTGAACTGTTGGTTTAGTAAATCGTTCAGACTTAGCTTTAATTGATTTGATTAATTCTTGGCTAGAGCCTTTAGTTAAACCAAGTTGCTTTTGTGCCTCAAGTAAACGTTTGTTGAAAAGTGATTCCATTGTCTTAAATGCCTGTCGTGAGTTGATGAAATAATAGTATCAATATTCGATATTTGGGCTACTGATTGGAAAACGGTTACTGAAAGGGTTTCTGATAAGTATTCGGTTACCTATAGCCGAAATACTATTTGGTTCACTGATCTATGTTGACAAGCTTATTGAGTTATAAATTAGAATAAGGTGTAGTCTTGGTTTTGAAACTGCCGGAAAAGAATACCAGGCAAGAACATACATATTAATGTACTGATATTAGTCAATGAAAGCATAGTATCGCTATAGGCAAAAAAAATGCGCTGAACAGCGCATTTGATTACATTTAATGGTAGATGTTAGCTATTAAGCTCTAACTTACGCTTCAGCGCGTTTAAGCCTCTTAAAGCATTAAAGGTAATTGCTTTGCCTATCGGCAGTGAAAAAGACATTAATGGTAAACTTAATTCATTGTTTTTATTTAAGTAGTGAAGCTTAGCACCCAATAGATAACTAAAAACGATGTATATATCTTGATGATAAGAATCTGTCCTAGAACAATATATTACCCGGTGAAAGATAGAGCCTTTATTATCAACTGGATGGTGTGCATCACGGACATTAAAAACATTAACTGGTTCGCCACAGCACTCACATGAAGTGGGTCTAGCTATTTGTACCTGAACACCATTAGAACATGCAAAACCTATATTAGCGCTTCTATTACTTAGGAACGATTCTTTGATTGGTTGAGCTATTAAGCTCTCAACTTTACTCTGTACTTTTTCCATTCTAATTCTCTTGTAATAATTGCTGGTAACTCGTTGTTGCAGAATAATTTTAATTTAATAATCAAGAAGTGAATGTGTGATTCGCTTCCTCAATTGTAAAACAACGATACTGGCTGAAAGTGTATAATAGCGTGCACTTAAATTTAGTCGTCATAATCAAGGGCTCGTGACATAACAAAACCAGCAGTGCCATCATGCACCACCTGCGCCCAACCCCAATCATCCAAACCAATTAAAGCAACCTCATCACCAGCATCTAAACTTCCGATAATATTGCTTTGTGGGTGTGCATTCTCTCTAAAGTTAACAGGTCGATTAATAACTGCAACGACCTTTTGAATATTTCCATCCATTAGCTGAACTTTAACCTCTTCATCAATTTCAATGTCATTCTGTAACTCTAAAACATCATTTTCACTGGTTTCATTTTCGCTCTGTGACTTTATATCAATCAAGTCAGTTTCAATGGCAACAGGAGCAGGAATGGCCATTGGTCGAATACCTTCATTGACTCGCGCAGCATTTAATAAAGATTGCTCTGCAAAGCCATAAACACCTAGTTCATCTTCAACAACAAAAACACTGCCGTTTTGAAGTTCATCTACAACATTGAAACGAGCACCGCTTTTAACTAGAACTGGGGGAAGGGCGTTTTCCTGCGCGATTGATGCTACATAAATATCTTTTTCGGTCGTTATTACTTTTTTTGAATCAAGTATCAAGTTTTTGTAAGGTAACGCTCCATCGACATCATTTGAAATAGCCTGTGTTAGTAGTGGCCACGCCTTACTGTACGACTTGTAATAATTGATGTAATACTTTGCCAGGGTGAACGATGCGTTATTGTCGCCCTCTGAATGTAACTTATTCAGAATTGATTCTATGAAAGGGTGATCTGCACTGATGAATGTCCCTCTGTCATAGAGTGATACTAAATCAGTCATTGCGTCTGTATTACCATTTTTGGCAGCGACTTTAAGCCACAAAATAGCAGGAGAGGCATCATTCAACGGTTGTTCTGTATCAAGTTTTAATAATTCTGAGGCATAGATGTATTGCGCGGTAGCATTTCCCGCTTGAGCGGCTGCGATAAGCGCTTTTTCAGCTTGTTTTGTTTTCCCTTCACGCTTTTCTAAAATGTATAGATTAAGGTAGCCAAGTGCATCCCCTTTTTCACCCGCTTGAGAATACAAATATCGAGCTTCAATCAAGTCATTTTGCTGTTCTTTTATATAGGCCATGTTAACTAACGACTTTACATACCCATTATTAGCCGCATCTTGGTAAGCGATATAGGCTTTCTCTAAGTCTACCTGTCCGAGAACACCTTTTTCATACAACACGCCCACCATGAATTGTGCTTTTGGATTACCTGATCTAGCTGCGCGTAGTATTAATTCCGACCCTTTTTCGGTTAAATCACCTGCGACATTCACTTGCTTTGTTAGCATTAACTGGCCAAGTAAAAGTTGGGCTGAAGTATCACCCACATTGGCTTTTTGCTGTAGGTCTATGATTTCGTTTTGCTCAATACTCAGTGCGCTAAATGAGATTGCAGCCAGTAGGCTCGTGTAGATTAACTTCTTTAACATTATTTATTCCGCTTATGAGATGTATAAGCGTATTAAAACGTTTTTAATCTAGGAAGTTAAAAATTAGAGATGCCTAAAAAGGGGTGTGTAAATTTAAATGTTTGATATTTGATTTAGAATAGATGGGGAAATGGCGCACCAGTGGAGAGTAACCAATTCAAAACTGGCGCGACACCAAAACTAAAAGTTTTTTCTGCTCAAACCCTTAGAGCAGATCTTCATTTTACACAACATTCCCTTTAATTCAATGTGTAAAATGAGTATTTCAACACAAGAACAAGGGAAATCATTCTCTTTATAAATAACCCTTGTTCGCCAATATATTATTGGGGGGTAAACTAGTAAGGGAAAGATACAGGGCTAAGTTCGGGTCGCCGGTAGGTATTAGATATAAGAATGAAAAAAGAGTGCTCAGTGGCACTCTTTGATGGTTTTACTCAAAATCTGAGTCAGGTGCAAAGCCTTCAGCATGCATTGCCTGATATTGATTGCTAGGTCTTGCGGCGCTCTTGTGTGGTTCTTGCTGCTGAACTCCCGCGCTTTTCTGTTGATATTCGTTATGAGTAGTGGGAGCAGGGTTATTATCTTGGTGTTGATCGTCAAGTTCGTTTGCATTGTTATCGGTATAAGCATGGTCTTTCTTTTTACCATCTAAAAACTTGATAGTGTGGCCTTTAATATTTTTATGATAAATTTTACCTTTCACTGAATTATTCTCAATAGAAGTGCTTTGCTCACCGAGTACAAACACCAAACTCCCTTTTTTAAGATATGTATTTATATTTTCTGCCACTGCACCTGTGAAAAAAACATCATGGCTTTCAGTTTTTTTCTTATTCTCACCATCGCTTTTGTAATATGTATTTGTACCGATACGAATATTAACGATAGCTGTGCCTTGCGTTGTATAACGAAGAATTGGGTCTTGGAATAAGTTACCTAGAACAAGCGTTTGATTGAACATAATAAAAATCTCTATAAAGTTTGTTGGTGTATTTGGTTATTAAAGCATCATTTACATTTCTGGCTACTAAGCTAGATTTACCCTCTGGCCTTTTTACAATTCTGGAATGAGGCTGATTTCATTTCTGCATTCAATAGACAGCGTTCTGCTATGAAATAAAGGCTAATAAGCAATAATGCATATTTAACGCTCTCTTTAAATACAGCAAAAACATACTGAGTTTCGTTGATAGCGACATTAGCATCTGTTTCAATATGAACTGGGGGGAGGATAGATAACCAAATAAACATAATTGACGCTGTTAAGATGATCGTAAAGCAGGTTGCAGCAATAAAAAATCTTAAAAATCTATATATGTAATTTAAAATACTCATTCGTTTCTCTCTCGAAGTACAAAATAATTAAACTTAGTTTTACCTTTATTGAGGGAAAGTGAAAAAAATAGAGAGGGCCAAAACACCCTCTGTAAATTTATCCCACCAACTCAAAACGAGTTTGACTTAGCTCAGAGAAATCATAATAGGTTGAGTAGTTGCCTTCTGGCTTTGCTGTGCCCTCGATAGAGGCTTTAGTAATAAGCGCATCATCATGCAAATAAATACCCTGTAGGCCATTTACTTTAGCGGTCGTAATATTTGAAACATCATGAGCAAAGAGATCTGCGGGATGGCCATTAAGCATGTAATCACGCCCTCGAAGTAATACATGATTTATTAAACCTTCCGCAATGGGGCTATGTGTTATATAGCCAGTTGTATGCCTAAGCTTTAAATAAGAGCCTATAAAGTAATAGAGTGAAGGTACATTGTAGTTGTCTCTTGCCTCATACCCACTTGTGCAAATACTGATTGAAGAACTCACGCTCAACCCAAAGTCAGTACCAAAGAACTGAGTCGCTTTTTCTAAAAATGTTTCATCTTTGCGTACTGAAAAAGAAGATAATTGCTTTGTTACTGGGTCTGGACACATTGAGTCAGCGAGTGTATTGATAGCTGCCGATGCTTGAGTGATTATGCTGATAATGTAATCTTTATCACTTAACGATACCGCTTTTCTAAATTCACTGCGTTCACTTACGCTTTTGGCCACTACCTTTAATTCTGCCAGCGCATTTAATGACTCGCGTTCCACCAGCTCACTAACGAAAGGGAATTGCTCAAAGCGATGATTATTATTCAAGAGCAACTTTATAAAGTCTCTATGCAGTAAGATATTAGCCAATTGCAGGAGTGATATTTTCATTTCTTTTGGTGTTTTAATGGCAAGCATTGGGTAATCCTCTATTGATAGCTGGTGGTTGAAATATCGCTTACAAAAGCCATGAACGAATTGCTTTTGTATTCACAACCCTCAAAAGTGACTGCACTAGGAAGTTTGCCTAAAACATGAAAATAGCTACGCGCTTTACGCCTAATGTGGCAAATTGCATTTTTAGGTATAGGGTCGCTTATGTCGCCTTCACGTAAGTTAGCTTTAATGCGTAGAAAATTAATTTGAAGTTTCTGCTCTACCGCTTTAGCTTTTGTATAAAGCGCGTTTAGTTCAGGGTACATTTTCAACAGGGCGTTACTGTGACGATGTTCTAGCGGTATGCGGCTCTTAGCATGTAATCGAACTTTCATGCTTGTACGCTTTGCGTCAGCGACTTCATTGTGTAAGTCTGGAATGGTTTTAATACGAGCAATACGCTCTTGGTAAGTATCTATCTTCATAATGACAAACCTAACTAGATTGAATATGAGTTAAGTTTGCCAGAATAAGATAATCACGCTACTGATTGGGAATGGGCTAAATTAAGATGCAAATGATTGGGAATGGGCTAAATTAAGATGCAAAACACTTACAGAAATGGGTTTAAAAATTACTGAGTGAAAATGATTCTAAATAAATATCTTTTGTACCAAACTTTGAAACCGCTTCTTTTGCCGCCAGTTCCAGAGCATAACCAACACATTCCCCTTGAGTATTAACTGTTTTACGAATATCTTTGCCACTTTGTTTACAGAGGAAAATAAAACTATAACTTTTCATTGTGTGCTCCCTTCATCACCAAATTAAGTGCGCTTATCAGTGAAGCCAAACATTGTCCAGATTTCAGGGTCGATTGGCAAGGCATTCACAGTAAAAGATTTTAAATCAACGATAGCGCCATGTGCCGTAATTTCACCTTCACGGACTAACTGCCAAAATAGCTGAGTCATTTGTAAAGCAATTGCATTATTTATACCGAGTGTTTGTGACCTCATAGCTTCAAGATGCGAACAACTCTCGGTCGCAATATACTCCTGTGTTTTAAGCTGCTCTCCATATAAGTCGAAAACAGAAGGTAAGCGACTGTATGGTAAGTCTTTTCTCTGCTCATATGAGCCAAACACTACTTGTCCATCTGCTCTGCTGTTCCCCCCATCAATCCATAATACTTCGCTGTTTAGTCGTTTTTCTAAATGCTCACCCACGGTGACACGCGCAATTGGATTATCAACACATGTAAAAACTACACAATTATTTGGAATATACTTGGCTATATTTTCGGGAGTTATACGTTTAACTACATACTTCCACGTTAAGTTACCAAACGTATTAAAACGATCTACAAGCGTTTTGGCTTTTGGTTGAGCAATATCAAAATTGTAGAACGATTGTCTGCCAATATTAGATGCACTCACTACATCATCATCAATTAATGTTACGTCTAAACCCGCGCTGCCAAGCTCCATTAGGGTGTAATTAATTTTGAAAATTTGACTTATTAACTCAGAGCCAGTGCCACCAGCACCAATAATTACAACTTTAGTTTTTTTGTTTTGAAATTCATTATCCGTTAGCCATTGCGGTGATTTATACATTTTATGCTCCTTGAGTTAATGTTTTAAAAGATACGGTAGACAATACAAGTTCACTCGCTTTAGGTTCGCGGTTTTCTTTTTCAAATTTCTTCCAAAAAGCAACATGCCCCGTTGTCGTCACCTCTTTTTTACTTTTAAACGTTTTAGAGTTATTTACATGGCTAAAATTGGTATCAAACAACGCAGATTCACACGCATTACGTATTTGCTTGCTATCTGATTGAACGTTATCAGGCAATGTCGCAGAGCCTAAGCAAAGTGAGCCATCGAGACTTACATTCATCAATGGGGCGTTATAGAGTTTTGATTCAGGGGTGGGGCGAGATTTTGATTTACAGCTAAATACCCTCAACTTTCGGGCATTACGATTTAGGGCAAAAACAAAAGATGGTGTATGAACTTTCAGTGAAAATTTATTTTCACTAGCTACAAACCAAAGCGTTCTTTTTTGAGCGGGTACATACCAGATTAATTGATTGTCACTTGAATACAAAATGTCTGTATCTATCCAGTTACATTCGCTTTCTATAGGCTCGTCATTCAAGGTAGCGAGTGCTTTTACTGCTTGAGCAATGTCGATGAATTTACCATCTTTGATTTTATTATTCGTATCAATGTCATGGTAAGTAAGATAGGTAGATGACTCATACTGATTAACAACTATGGCGCAATGGCCTTTCATGCCACCGATTTCTTCGATATTGGTGATTTGCTTTATAAAATCATCAGAACTCTTTTGTGCAAACATTCTATTCGCTCCTACATTTAATATAGGTTCATAATAAAATATTTGAAAATTCAGGCTACCGAACGGGAATACCCAAACTAAAAATTAAATTGCTTTGCTCGCTCACTAAGGAAAGATAAAAAGTTCATGCAATACGAGTTAATCAACGTATTTTTTACGGTCGTTATATTGCTGTCTGTCAGTGATATTTTATAGCTTAATGTTAGCTCGTCTACTTCATAAGCATGATTGTAAACATCGTCAATCACACCGTAAGCAGCTTCATTATCGCTAGTAACGTAATCAGTCAAAACGAAGGTTCTTAGCCCAACATGATCTTCATTAGCAATTTCTAAGTAACCGTTGTCAGTTGCTTTACTGGCTACATCATAAATTGCTGTCAGTATTTTAGCTGAACTTGCCCTTTTGTTGTTAAGCTTAGAAAACATATCAGGGTCTTGAAATCTTGATGCTACATGGCTAAAGCTGGCGATTCTAGTAAGCATTTGATGGAAAAAAGTCACCAGAGACTCCAATTCACAGTCTATGTTTATACGGCTGTTAGCAAGTTCATCTACATAACCTTCATCACACGCCATCAATCGCTCTGCATCCAAGTCATTAAAATGCATTAAAAGTAACTCAGATATTTCAATATCATATTCATTTTGAATACGTGCTAGTAAAGGTAACGCTAACTTAACCCACGCAGCTTGGTCTTGTAATTCGTCTAAATCCAACTTGCTCGATAGCAGTTTATTAACTTGTGCGATTATTTTGGTGTCCGTGATTGGTTCACAACTTTCCATGTGGTTGTAATAAGTTGCATTATGGCCTTGATCGAATAAGTTACCCTTGCATAATAATGATACTAAGGCACTGGCGGCTTTAGAGTTAGCGCGAAAACTATCAATGTTAACAATCAAACACCCTTCAATATTAGGTGTCTCAAATACAAGTTCAGAATTGTTGTAAGAAAAGTCAAAATCAGGGCTAAATTGAGCGTCAAATTCCTCAATTAGCTCACTTGGCACACCACCAGCAATCAAGTCTTTTTTAGCAGCGTGTATATGCGGCATAAGCTGTTCAATAAGCTTAACGGGGACGTTAGCAAGTAAGTTGCGAACATGACTAATTGACTCTTTTGCTTCATCAATCGTTGTCGGACGTAGATTAGGAAGTTGATTTGGGTGAATCAAATTAAAATTAATAGCACTAATAATAGTATCTGAATAATGTTCTATAAAGTCAGATACTTGGCTTAAATAGTAACTCTCATTTAACGAATTAAAGTAATTAGAGTTTTCATAAACAAGTGTTTCACCAGTAAGGCTAACTAATGGGTTAGTTACATTAATGGCGGTGCAAACATTCTTAATACGTTTATTGGCGCGTGTATCTTTTTTAATTTTTGTTTCAAAACCACAACCTTCGATGAATCGCATGTTTTGTATTCCTTCTTAAATTTAATGCTTGCACTTGGCTTACTAGCTTTTGATTTTACTGAGTTATCACTGTGTTCGGTTTTGTTAAGCTCAATCAAATAATCTAAATTTGATTGAGCTTGCGGTGTTACCCGTTCGTTTTGCATGGCGGTAACTCCACTTCGTAAAGAATTGAGCCATCCGATTGCGGTATCCCATCTACTTCGAGAATATGTGTGAAGCGAAACATAGGGAAATTAACCATTAATTGATCAACATTTTCTTGTAGAGAACCATTTGGTAATGGTGCATCAATCTCACGCGCACCAACTTTGAAAATTCTTTTTAATTTATTCATTTTTTATTCCTTACTTATTAAAATTAAATGCTGTCAATATCATCGAAATCATTAAATAAATCGTGTGCAACTGCTGGTGGTTCTTGAGCTACAACAGGTGCTTGTGCTGGTTCATTTTCAACTACTGTAGTAGCTGGTGCTTTAGTAGTTGGAGTGGTTGCAGTATTAGGCTTAATCTTTTCTTTAAGCGCTACGGCAGGGGCTTTGTTGGCTTCAACGGCTTTCGTTGCGCTATTTAAGGCATCTATAAAGCTTGAGTTATTCATATTTGAATTTGCTTGTTCTAATGGAGTGCCAGCACTATGCAAAAAGTCATTTAATTGCGTTTCTATGCTTTCAGGTGTGCCTGTCATAACCCAAGGGGTCGATAGGGCTGCACGAAGGTTAAAATGACTCTCAGCGTTAGCCTTACCATCTTCTAATATGTCAGATTTACCAGACTTGCTTAATGCTGCTAACTTAGGAGTAAAAACGATAGCAAGCTCAGTGTCGTTTTTTGAAGTAACGTTAATTGCTACTCCCGCTAATGTCGCGCTATCAATGATTTTTTTAAGAGTGTTTAACATGGTTATCTCGTTTAGTTAGTATCTATGTTTTAAGTGTCTACATAGTAAAACAAACGAAAAAAACCGCTACTGATCAGGAAGTGGCGGTTTGGGTTGGGAAGTTATGTAAAAAGGGATTAACGTTTAAGTAGTGTCAATAACGCTGGTGGTGCGTACTTCTGCCAGTTAAATTTAGTGCTTAAAATTGATTTAATGAAATCGGTTTTTTTGGCAGAGTGCATTGTTTTAAAACTGTGCTCTGCTTGTTCATTGGCGGCCTGTGCAAAGCCACTACCAGAGCATAGTTGTTTAAGCCCCTCAATCGTGTAG
The DNA here is from genome assembly GCF_030408075.1 of Pseudoalteromonas sp. APC 3358. Classification (NCBI taxonomy): domain Bacteria; kingdom Pseudomonadati; phylum Pseudomonadota; class Gammaproteobacteria; order Alteromonadales; family Pseudoalteromonadaceae; genus Pseudoalteromonas; species Pseudoalteromonas sp. APC 3358. Next base: position 80,827 of record NZ_JASDCE010000013.1, on the reverse strand, counting down.
CTTGAAATGTTATCTTTACTCGGTTGCCATTCTTGCACTGCTTTATCAGCAAGCCCATCAATGCTTTGAAATGCTAATTCATAAAATTGGAATGCATTTGCATTATCAGCGCCATCACTTGTTAATATAAAATTAGTAATAGATTTTGAAAGTTCATCCAAAATTTCTTTTTTAGTTTTGGTTGAAGCAAGTTCAGCAGCGATTTTACCAACATTATTAAACCCTCTTTGTTTAGAGTGCGCGCTGGTTACACATGCAACAGCGAGGCTCAATCTAAATAGTTCGTTATCTTTTAACTCATTACGTGCAAAGTCCACCAGTTCCTTTTTATGAGACTCTATGACCACGTTTGAAGGTTGGCAAGCAACAGGCTCAACCGTTTCTTGTGTTTCGACAGGCGCACTAGTTGTTTCAGTATCCGCTTCATTAATAATACTTTTATTGTCGCTCTCGGATTTCGGAATACTTTTTTGAATTTTTTTCGTTTTTGCTTTTTTAGCTTTAGCGAGTGCCGAAACACACTTATCATTGCAGTCAACATCAATACACTGACTTTCAATAACAATGCCTTCATGTGCTGGGCGGTCATCAAGTATACTGATGCGCTTAGAGCAAAGGGCGCAACCGCTAGTGAATTGTTTTTCACCCACGGTAGTTGTATCAACTTTTCGTCTATCGGCTGGATTAGACTCACTAAAAAATAAAACTTTACCGAATTTTTCTTCTAACTTACTTTTTTGGTCACTTAAATATGCTTGTGTCTTATTTCGGTAGCATGTACCAAACGAACACGTAGAGCTTTTTTCATCCCCTAAATCGAACAAACCCACTTGGCGCTCACTGTTATGCTTACATGAGTTACAATCTGTTTTATCAAACTTGGCCGTACCCAATGGCAACTGAACTTTAGTTGCTCGTTGCTTTAACTCAGCGACAGTCAATTTTTCATCAATAACACGTTTTAATGTGCCGATTTGAATTTTCTCTGGCAGGATAGATAAAATCAAAGCATGACCTGCTTTAATCTTGCCTTGGTCTAGCGCGTCCAATACTTGATCACAACAATGAACAAGCTCAAGTCGTTCGTTTAGTTTTTTAACACTCCACATAAGGCGCTTGGCTGCACTTTCTCTATCGCCATTAAAAAAGCTCAACCAGCGTTTTGACGCTTGAATTTGGCTAACAAAGTCTAAGTCCTGACGAACTGTATTTTCGCAAAGGTGCTGCTCCATAGCTTCACGGTCTGTAAGCTCTTTATGCTCAACATCAATTGATTCTAAGCCGTTACTGATAGCCGCTGAAACGCGTCTGTGACCAACAACGATTTCAAGCTCACCTTCACTGTTTGTGCGTACTACAGGTTTTTGAATGATGCCAATATTGCGAATTGACTCACAAAGCTCGTTAAAGGCCTGTTCATCGTTTTTTCTTCGTGTGTTACCCCCTTTAAACTCTTTTAGTTCAGCAGGGTTAACAGTGATGCTACGTGAAGCAATAGACGTATTTGGCGCAGTAGCTACGGTTTCATTTTTATCAGTTACAGTATTCATTAATAATCTTCCCAAGACTTAATAAGTTATAAGTATGCTAACCAATTTCTATTTTCTGGCTATTGATCAGGTTCGCAGTGGTAGCACTATCATGCGGCTAGTTTCATTATCACCTTGGATAACGAGATACTTATCTTTCGGGTGTTGTCCAATTCGCGCAACCTTGCTTGTTACGTTAGCCACGGCTTGCATTAAGAAGTTTAAATTTACAGATAGCGCATTTTCAGGTTTAAGAGTTACCTTTGATTTCAGGTAGTCCTCACCAAGCGTTTTTCCGCCTTGTACTGTACGTAAATGTGTTTCTTGTGTTTCATCGTCAATCAATAACTCTATAGCGGGTAGACGCTTATCAATGGCCGCAGATAAACGCCCCAATGCATCAGCCATATCTTTTTGCTCTAAATCCATCAACCAATCTGGTTCATTTAAAAATAATTCGGATAAGTCAGGGAATTTATTATCAAGTAACTGAGAGCGAATAAGTGTGCTTTTGAAGGTGATTTCACATGAATTGGTATCGCAACGTAGGCGTACTAACTCACTTGCATCACTTACTTTTAGCCCTTGAATCATATCAATTAACTTAGTGGGGATAACGATATTGAAATCATTCTTAGAATTTGTAACATCAAGCTTATTATCGTAAACACGGTATCCATCGGTAGCTGTTAAAGAAATCGCTTTTGCTGAGCAGTTTAGCTTTATATTTACGCCATTTATAGCAGGTCTTGTGCTGTTGTTGACCGCCACAGAGCCACGCGCTTGAACAAGTACGTCTTGAAGTCGCTTTAGGGGGATCGTCAATACTGAATGTTCAGCGTTTAATTTTGGTGGTGCTGGGTATGCGCTAGGGTCTGCGGTATCAATTTTCATTTTTGAACGTTTAGCAGTAATTAACCCACCATTTTCGCTAAAATCATCCCATGAGATTTTTACAGGCTCGTTTGCATCAAAAGACGTATAAGCACTAACAATGGATAAAAGCTTTTCACCAGAAAGTAAAACCTCTTTATCTTCACCCAACATATCTATATCGCTTTCAAAATTTTCTATTCTACGCGCCATAGACTGCCCACCATTTGAAGCACTCGCGTAAGCGGCAAGCTTGCCACCTTTGTTCGTAATAAGAATGCGAGCGAACTCAAGTACACCGTTACTCTTTTTGTTAGAGCAAGCAAGGCGAGCGATAGGGTTTAAAATTGATATAAAGTCTGCACAGGGTAATTTAATAAAAGACATAAGGGCTACTCTCCGTAAAAGTTAAATCAATAATACGTTTATTTGAAATCCTGACTACTGAACGGGAATTAGGTTGAAGCCCACGTAAATAAAGGGGTTGGTTAGTGTGGATAAAAGTAAGAGCGTTAAAGAGCCAATAAGTAGAAGCGTATTAGTTGATCGGGTTTTTAAATTTACAGATTAATTTTAAAAAGTGAGTATTTAAAAATGAGTATTTAAATAATTAGAGAGGCACTTTATACCCTCTGTAATTTTAGCCAAGCAACTTATAGGGTGTAAAAATAGACCTAATTAAATTAGATAGGCCTTAATTATGAAGTTAAATATGAAGAACATGGTAACGCTTGCATTAAGCGTTACATTTTCGTTAGCAGCGAATGCTGAAGGCGTAAAAGTTGAAAAAAGCCAAGCTGAAATCGTACTACAAGCCGCTATAGACAACTTTACAAAGCTTGTACCAATTCCAATTGTCGCAATTGAAGAATCACCACTTCCAAATATGGTGCAAGTTGTTACCGAAAAAGGCGTGTTTTATGCCACCAAAGATGGAAAATATATTGTTGCTGGCAATGTTCATGAAGCTAAAGAAGGCCTTCCTAATTTAACTAAAGCGCGTTTAGCAAAAGAAAATGGAAAGAAAATTGCTGAATTAAAAGATAGCTTTATTACATACAAGGCTGAAAACGAAACAAGTGAAATAGTCGTTTTCTACGATACCTCATGCCCGTACTGCACAAAATTTCATAATGAAGTAGAAGACTTCAACCAAGCGGGTGTAACTGTCCACTATGCAGCATGGCCAAGACAAGGCGTATACAACCAACAAAATAAAACGCAGTACACTGGTGCTTATTACAAATTAGAGAATGTGTGGTGTGCTGAAAGCCCTAAAGCGGCCTTAGATGCCGCAGCACATAGAGCGAACGTGCCAAGAAGTACGTGCGAAAATACAATACCTGAACAATTTGCACTGGGATTAAGTTTAGGTGTAAGTGGAACGCCTGCCGTTTTCTCAATTGATGGGCAACTAGTTCAACGAGGATATGCACCAGTTGATGATCTAATTAAAAATCTGAGAGGCGTTAAGTAAATGAAATTACTAACCCTCCCCATTATTGCGGCACTTCTAAGCGGTTCTGTTTTTGCAGAAGAAAAAGTAAATAAAGATGAAGTTAAGTTACCTATACCGTCACGCACTGAATTTGCAGAGCAAACAAAACGTGACCTTGGAAAATACGGAGCTGTAAACGCCATTCAAGAGCTACCAATCTCACGCTTGTATTTTGTCGAAGCTCAAAGTGGAAGTTATATCATTAGTTCTGACGGTCGTTTTGCTATTGAAGGAACAATAAAGGACGTATGGCATAGAAAAACGCTCAAAACCGTTGACGATGTGCGCGATACACTACGTATGCCATTATCTGAAATGAAATTCGACTTCCAAAAAGACCTAGCTTCACTTGTTTTGGGTAACCCTGATATACCGCGCCAAGGAGTTATTTTTGGGGACCCAACAGCAAAACATACCCAAGAATTTGTAGCAAAGATTAACGCTAACAAAGAAAAATACCATTTCGTATTTGTCATGATGCCGCTGATTGGTGGAGAGGATGCAGTAAAACGCAGCATGAGCATACTTTGTGCACCAGATAGAGAGCTTGCAATAGAAGATTTAGCTAACAACACAAGCGAATCATTCTTGGACACCAATGAAGGCTGCCCTGACCAAAATTTAATGTTTACTGTTTATATGCAGGAAATTTTTAAAATCACCAATTTACCGCATGTTGTACGAGAAGATGGCCTTGTGTCGAAAGGCGCGCCCATTGAGTTAGATAAATGGTTGGAATCATTATGATTAAAACATTAACAGTAATAATTTTGGTAAGTGCATTAGGTGGCTGTATGTCACCAATTGGCAGTGAACCTGATCCGCGCCAATGCCCACGCTACCTCACTCAAACAAATAACATGTGTAATCATTCAGATTTAAGGACTTACAATGAAATTTAAGCTTTTAACTACTTTAACGCTGGTAATGAGTGCTTTAAGCCTTCAAGGGTGTGTTAATTCACTAGGTAAAGAAGAATTTACCTGCCCAAATTTAAAAAAAGGCGGTGTCTGTGGTGGACCTCGTGATGTTTATAAATTAACTAATAACCGCGTTAGTCTTGAGAACCTAACCCAAGAAGAGCTAAACGCATACCGCAATGGCCAAAACACAAATCACGTTTCGTTGTACGAAAGTGATGGTGAAACAAAGCAAGTTATTAGCAATAAAAACAAAACAACTAAACTTGAAAATAAATCTAGTAAGCGTAATACGGACAATGGCGTTACCTATGCTGCGCGTGGAGACGGCCAGCAAACTCCCGATAATTACCAAACACCGGAAGCATTACCGCAAACCCGTTTTTCATACCAACAAAATCAATATGAACAGTGGCCAAGCAATAATGAACCACTCGCACCTGAGCCATTAGCAACGCTTGAGCCTGCTCAAGTTATGCGTGTATTAATTGCCTCGTATACTGATTCAGACGGTTTATTACATATGCCAGGATATACATTTGTTGAGGTTACACCTAGACGGTGGAGTTATGGCGAAGCTGCCAACGACAGACCTTCTCGGGTAGTACCGTTAGAAGTAAAACGCCGTAGTGAAGAGCAATTCAACCGTGCTCGTAATCGCTCAAACGGAGTCGATGCTATGGAAGTAGTAAACCCAATCAACCGTAGAAAGTAATTAAAGGGGTATTTTAAAAATGTCTGCATTTCGCCGCCGTAACGAAAAATTATTAAAGCACGAAGCTTTTGCTGATTTATTCCCGTACTTAGAATACTGGGAGGATGAAAAATTATTTTTACTAGAGGGGCCTTATCTTGGCTTTGCATTTAGATCAATGCCCACAAACGGCGGTAATCGTGAAATTTTAAATAGCTTAACCGGTATTTACAAAACAAAGTTTCCCAAAGGAACACTTATACAGGCATCTTTAATTTCAAGCCCTGATATTGAAAATCAGCTCTATGGTTTTCGTGCTGCACGAACTGGACGCTACTTAGGTAAAGACCAAGAGCAAGTTTCATCCATAGCAAAAGCTGTTCATGATTTCTACCGCAAAGGTACAAACGAAGGAATAAATGAATCGGATTTTATATTTAGAACTTTTGAGTTCATATTTACTATAAAAATACCTATTAAACAACTTGTACCAACTAGTAATGAACTAACGGTAGCCAAAGATGTTAAAAAGCGCGCTTTACGCTCACTGTCAATTTTAGGCGCAGTAGAGCTTGATGATGTAGGTTTTCGTCGCCGCTTACGCGTTATGTTCAACATGTTCAATAAAGACAAGTGGCGTACACGCCCGCATTTTAAAGAAAAGTCACAAGCTTCGGGCTTAATGCGTGATCAGATTTTAGATCCTGGCAAGCGAGTTGAGATAGAAGGTAGTGGCATAAAAATACTAGATGATAAAGATAACGAATGTGAATACATTAAATCGTTGTCTGTAACTGAAATGCCAGAAAACATGGTTTATGGTCAAATGATGGACTTGCTTGGTGATTGGCTCGAAGGTAAGGGAGCACCTTTGACAGAGCACTTCATGATCACACTTAATATGTATTATGAAGACGCAGTAAAAGCTATTAAAGATATTAAATCTAAACGTAGTTTTATAAACTCACAGGCAAAAGGCAAGTTAGTGCAATGGGTTGACCGATTACGCTTCCAAAATAAAGACTTTAACGATATAAATCGCGAAATTGAGCAAGAAAAATCAACTATTGTTAAGTATGCCTTACAAGTAAATGTGTTTGCTAAAAATGAAGAGCGAGCCGACGTGTTTGCAGAAGAACTTATTGCATTCTACGAGCGTAAGGGCTGTACGCTGGTTGATAATAATTTTTTCACAGTACCGATGTTCATAAGCTCACTCCCAATGGGGCTTAGCGAAGAAGTTGTTAATCTCTCTGGCCGTTATAATGTATGTACTTCAAAAGCACTTCCTTTTTTAACACCTCACATGGGGAGCTGGGCGGGTAACACCTCGGAACCTAGACTATTATTAACGTCCCGATTAGGTCAGTTGGTAAATATCGACTTTTTTAAATCACAGACAAACTATAACTTTTATATTGCAGCTACTTCCGGGGCAGGTAAGTCTTTCTTTACGGGATACCTCATTGCAAACATGCTTTCTTCTGGCGTTAAATTACAAGATGATCCCGATAACCCAGCACAAAACAAAGATTTTGATGATGGAACTCAAGTTTTCGTAATTGACGTGGGGCGTTCTTACGAAGGTCTAGCAAAGCAGCTGCATGAAGCGCAATTCTTAGTCTTCAATAAAGACTTGGCTTATACACTAAACCCGTTCTCATATATTCATGAGTTTGATGGTGAAGAAGGTCAAGGTATACAATGCCTAGCGCAACTAAAAACAATGGCAGCACCTTCAGGTAAAATTTCAGACTTTCAAAGCTCGCAAATGTTGACCCTGTTAACAGCGCTATGGAATGACAAAGGTAATAAGGCCTGTATTGATGATTACTATGAACTGTGTGTAAAAAGTGAACATGAAGCGGTGAGAGAAATTGGCCACCAGCTTAAACCATTTTGTAAAGGGTTTTACTATGGCGCATATTTTGATCCCGAAAAGCCGCCAGTCGATTTTTCTTCTCGCCTAGTAGTAGTTGAGCTAGAAGAGCTTAAAGGCGACCCGCACTTACAAACAATTGCTTTAATGTCTGTAATTATGTCAATACAGCAAACAATGTACCTTGGTGGGCAAGCACGTCGTCGGATGTTCCTGCTAGACGAAGCGTGGGAATATTTGAAGGGAGATGAAGCAACAAAAGCAAGGCTTGGTTTTTTTAGTCAATTCCTAGAAACAGCTTGGCGACGCTTCAGAAAATATAATGCTGCTGGTGGGCTAATCACTCAATCTGTAATGGATGGTTATAGCTCAGATGTAGGTCGAGCAATTCTTGATAACTCAAATTGGCTACTTTTACTTAAACAAAGAGAAGAGGCCGTTGAAAAACTGCAGAATGAAAAAGCATACTCTGGTAGTGAATTGGATTTTAAACTGATAAAATCAACACATACGGTCCAACCCGATCCATCAAGAACTGATATTGCTTACTCAGAGATTTTTATAAAGTATGAAGGACAATCACAAGTCTGTCGATTATATACTGATAGACGCATACAGCTTACATTAACCACTAATGCCGACGAAAAGCAGCGCAGGCAGGAGTTAATTGATAACGGTTACTCTTTCATGGATGCAATTGACCAAATGGTATTAGAAGACCACCGGCAGTAAATAGTGAAAATTGAATGTTAAATTTGAGCAATGAATCTCTTGTTGTTTTGGAGGTCCGGCGTCTTTTTGGCGCTGGGCGCAGCTTGGTTAAAGCTAATAACAAAGTGATAAGTGAGCTAAAGAATGCATGCTTTAACCAGGATTACAACACTGCAAAGATAGTACAATTGGCCCATACTGACGGCGCAGTTCTATCAAAGATAATTGAAATAGCTAATAGATCTGTAAGATACAAAAGAAAAACGCCGATAATAGACCCCGCCCAATGCGTCGCTCGTATAGGTCAAAAATGTATGCAAGGCATCGCTCTTAATTTGGAAATAGAATCCCTTAGCATTAAGCTAAATGATTTCTGGAAAAAAGTTTTCATCAAAATTGAGTCCAATACGCGAAGAGCACTTTTAGAAGCAATGAATTTAAATAAGGGAAACGAAAGTAATAACTTATTTGAAATAACAAATAAAACATTACTTCTCAGTTTATCTTGTTACGCCAAGGCTATTGCATGTTCTAACATCGACATTAAGATGACGAAAGAGTTACTTCAATTTGTATTAACGCCAGAGCCCGTGATGGCTGAATTAATTCAAACGTCGATGGGGGTTCGTGTTGAAATACTAAGTTTTTCTGAAGAAGATATATCAAAGAGTTCATACATTGCTGCTGCAGCATGGGCAGAGGTATCCGGGGAAGCCAACCCAAAACAAGTCTGTAACCTTGAATTTAGTCCATAGGGAGTAATATGAGTGTAGATATATTTGAACATGTTGAGGCTATAAAGGCTGGGGTTTCATACTTTGAAAACCACGACAGTATAATCGATGCAGTTTCAAGCTTGGAAATGATGGCCTTCTTAGAGAATGCATTTAAAGGGCGAAAAGTTAAAATATGTGCTAATTATTCTAAGGCCAGTGGGTATCACTTTACCATCGACAGACCAAAGGCCGGTTTTATAGTTTTAAACTCAGTTTCGGGGCAATGGCATCATGATAATTATATAGAACAATTTCTTATGCGTATAAGACTATGTGAGTTGTCATCGCTGCCGTACCAATGGGTAAACGAACAAAACGAAGGCAACCACGATATAAAACTTTTAATAGTTCAAGATGGAGATAAGAACTATTTAGAGGCGCGTCGGCATTTTGATTTATATGGCGGCGTCCGATCTGACAATCTTTGTAAAACTATTGAGGATTTTACTGTTTCTGCGCAACTGTTATCACAAATAGTGCAACGTGATACAAGCGTAGTTAGAAAAAAATCAAAGGCTCCCTTTGATCACTCTCAGTCCGAACACACGCAACACTAGCATATTCAAAAAAATTGTAATTAGACCGACTGTAAAAAACACTAGATCTTTTACATATAACACCAGTAGTAACATTCAAACATTCGATAAACTCCCCATCTAAGTGCAAAGAGGCACGCTCAGGCATTAAATCATCAATAATAAGAGTATCAATTTGACTATTAACGTCATTCATCAATGACAATGGAACTGAATTTTCTTTTTTAAGGTATAAAACTGAACTATGCACAACTGAGTATGCGCTGCATCCCAAATTAGTACGACTGGAGGTTTTTAAGTCACCAGCTTTAAATAAACTGGAATTAACCTTACTTACAAAGCTATTCATTAATTTAAAACGTTCGCTGTAACGAACATCTATTAGCTTTTTACCATTCACTATCGCAGCATCAACGGCCGTAAAACCAAATCTAGCTGAATAGAAGCCTTCTACAATAGTGTATCCCAAGCCAAGTCGCTTAAAAGCAGCCTTGATCATGTTCGTATATGTCGTTGGTAAAGGTAGTACAGCCCCTTCAATACCAATTTTGTTAGCTGGATAGAATCTAACATTGTAAAATTCATCAAATACAATGACTGACTGAATGCCTGAATAGACTTCTAAGCACGGATGATTTGTTAGGCCATCGATTTGCTTGTCATCTAACTTTGAGTACGACAGAGGCATGATAGGCTTCGATTTTAGTTGTTCTAGCTCTAATGTTTGGACTGGATTGTCATTACGTTTTGCAACTTCAAAATCAATTTGCTCTAAACATGTAATTTCTTCTTCAAGGCGCTCATAAGCCAAATGTTCACGTTTAAAGCCACCAGCAGTAAATTCTTCATACTCAAAGTTCAAACCCATACCACACAGATCTAAACGTATGAAAAATTCAGAGTCGTTTTCATACACCATTATGCGTACTGATTTGCGCTCATTTTCATTACATTTCAATATGACACGAGTTTTAATATTCATTTATTTCACTTTTAATTATTTAACAAAGAAAGTCGCTAACAATAAGTTCTTCAGATGATTCAATATGTTCATGCTCTGCCGGTGATATAGTTTTTACCGGCTCAATCTCACTGCGTTTGTTATTAACCAATATTTCATGGTTGAAATTACCAAAATCAAATGGGTCTAAAGTAACCACATTATTATCAAGAGTGCTGGTGGCACTTTGGCCACGCGATGCAGCAATTTTAAATCCACCATAACGCGGTAAGTTTTTCTGTTTAATTAATTCAGCAGGGGAGAAAAGGTTGGTTTTTCTACCAATTACCCGTCCAAAGTCATTCTTAATCAAAGAGTCTGCTTTTTCTTGTTTGCGAAAAAATACGTTATGCATTTCTACCGCTATTTTATACTTAGCAGTCACAGGTTTACCGAGAATGTTTTCGGGGCATTGTAATGCATCATCTTCTAATGCGCGGCGATAAGTGGACGCTTTGTATATATCAAGCCATTCATCATCATCAAATGCATTGAAGCCGCCGTACTTAATATCAATGTAGAGTCTCTTAATTGCTTCCAGCTCTTTAAGAGAGAGCCCACACGAACCCTTACCTTTGTTTATGTTGAAGTTGATACATGCAGCGATAACTTCGCTGTCAGGCTTTTTAGGAAATTCACGATAATTAATATGGTTATCGTTACCGCAAAGCTGGTACATATCAGTGGTGTATAGGATAAAGTCCTCATGAACCTTTGTCTTTGCGCTTGAGTTAATCAGGTGACGAAAGTAGCCCGATTTTAGCTCTACAACAGCCGTCAGTTGCTTAGTATTGCGGTCAATTGCAGGCACAATACTCACAAAATCAAGTAATTCGTTAAAATCCAATTCTAATTTTAACAATGTTTCATTAAGAGCAAGCAAAACGTCCGATTCATTGACATCGTGCAATGAAATAGGCGTGTTCTCGTGAATTACAACACGGTTATATTCACCTTGAATAAACTGAGTGATTTTTGCTGTTTTATTACTTTTGTAGTGCTCAGCTATAGCTAAAATAATTCTACGCACGATAGTTACCCTTTAATTAATCATGTTGATATGGCCACTATAGGCCATATCAATAATTTGACTACTGTTCTAATTGATTAGCCAAGAGAGCGGCAAAATCCTCATCACTCACTGACTCCTCAGTAAAACTCTTAGTTTGTGGCACGTTCGGCGTTTGTTGTTCAACTTTAACAACAACCCCAGAGTCATTAATACTTCTGTTATTCGGTAGTAAGCCCAATAGGTTCGCGAGACTATTAAATGTCCTGCGTAAAATGACGTTGCGCACACAGCGACTCGTAAAGTTAACCCAAGCACTTATTCCAGCATCATCTGCCATATGTGTCTTATCAGAAATAATAGATTGAATTTCACTTGTACCAATGTACGAGCAATAGAATGTACCATCCGTAAAGGTGATAACAGAGAAAGCGGCTACAATGGCGTTTCCATCGGTTGTATATGAGTGTATGAATCGCGGTGGCGTGTTTTCACCGTACCATTCAAATTGATCGCCTTCATGCACAACACTGAAGTTGGTAGATTTTATTTTGGAACAGGCGCCGTAAAATTGATTCATGCCCTGGATACCAATTTGAACAGTTGGAAATACTTGTTCACAGTGAGATTCCCAATGTATAAACAAATAGGCTTCTTTGTCATATGGATTAATAGATAAGCCCATATTGGCTATTTCAAGAATGCAGCGAGCTAACTCTTTAGGTTTTATGCTGTCAAAGCTAGGTTTACGGTTGCTATATAATTTTTGTTTGTTAACTTGAGAGGTTATCCAAGCAAATAGTTCACGTAATTGGCTATTGATTTCATTTACATCAAATGAACGGTCAATTTTATTAGTTTCATACGTGGCTATAAGTTGAGTTCTAAATTCTTTATTTAAAAATAAATCGATGTAGTTGTTATGTGACATTGTTTGACTCCAGTTTTTTCAGTAGTTAAACATATTTGAAAATTCTGGCTACAAACTGGGATTTATTGCTTTTAAAAAGTTATACACATATCCACAAACCCTATAATTTATATTAAATGTATAAATACTAGAAAGAGATATAAAACTATAGAGTTTGTATCTCTTTGATTTAAAAAATAAAAAAAGGCAATTTAGATCTTAATTATGGTAATGCTGATCACAAAGTTGGTGGTTAGGATCACAATACTGGTGTTACTGATCACTTAAATGGTGTTGCTGATCACTTAACCGGTTTATAGTTTACACATTTATGGTGTCTAAATTTTAGTAATCAAGATCTTTAGTTAACTCTAATAGTGACTCAAGCTCACTCTTTTCATCTTCAGTTACAGTCTTTTCTACATTTTCTTTTTCTGTATAAGATTGTAATGCTTTTTCTACTTTATCCGCTTCTTCATCTATTTCTAAATAACGATATGCCATCATAAGTTTAGTTAACTCGGGAACACTAAGTTTTTCTTTAAGAGTAACTTTTTTTGCAATCATTTCTTTCACTGTTTGTAGAGCGTCTTGAGTGTTCAGCTCATGGTACGTGCCTTTCTCATGCCATTTGATAAGAAATTTAATTTCAGATATGCGATTTCCTTGTGTTTTAACTTCATACCCAATATCACCTGTTTTACTTTCCAGAAATAGCAGCTCTTTCCTAACTATAGGGTGATTGCTTAATCTATCAATGCTATCTCTTATGCATCGCTGCATAAAAACACCATTGTTTTTAAATGAGCTTTTATTCTTTTTTAGTTTTCCTCTTTCGTCGAGTAATCCAAATAAGCCTTTGAGTATATCAACCTTAATAAAATGCATCTCAAATCCATCTTTTTTAAAGCGGCTTAGCAACTCGTAAAGCCTCTTAGAATACTCTTGTTTTAGATCTAAGAATGTTTTTGTAGTTATCAGTGCGAACCCATGGTGATATTCAATATATTCACTCTCAAGCATGTCATTAGGAACCATCGTTAATAGTCCCTTTTTATATTTGATATTTTTGAATAGAGGTTTGTAATCGAATTCATCATCTTCCGTTTCAGATTCAATTTTGATGCCCACTTTATAACCTGCAAGCCTTTCTGCAGCAGGAGCTAGCACCGAACCAATATGTTTTGAATCAATGTTTAACCATTCAGATAATTGGTTGGCAGTGTAAGTGTATTGTGGTGTTGATTTAACCCAGTCAGAGCTTTTCATTTGAGCCATCATTAGAGCAAATAAATCGGCCTCGCGTGGTGATAAGTCTTTCCGACTAAATACCAATTTATGACCTTGTTTAATATGTTTAGGTAAGTTAGTTCTTGAAATAGGTATATCACTTAGCTTTTTACTCATAGTCGGACGCCAGTATTGTTGGGTTCTAAATAATTTTAATCTAATAGTGTAATATTTCACACCAAGATTGTGTATTCAATGCTTTGTACATTACATATTCTTGGTGTGTGACACCATGATTGTGTAATCGATGCTAGTTACATTACATCTTCTTGGTGTGGTACACCATAAATATGTGTTCAATACTGTATACAATACATCTTCTTGGTGTACCACACCGTGATTGTCAAATTAAGATTTACCGTTACATGTTCTTGGTGTACGACACCATAATTATGTAATCAATGCTGTATATGTTACATAATCTTGGCTTACGACACCATAATTATGTAATCAATGCCGTACACGTTACATATTCTTGGTGTACGACACCATAATTATGTAATCAATGCCGTATACATTACATCTTCTTGGTATATGACACCATAATTGTGTGTTCTACACCGTTGGCATTACATATTCTTGGTGTGTGACACCACAATTGTGTGTTCAATACTGTGAACATTACATATTTATGGTGTGTGTCACCTTCATTGTGTGTTCAATGCCGTACACATTACATATTCTTGGTGTGTAACACCATAATTGTGTGTTCAATGCCGTACACGTTACATATTCTTGGTGTGTGACACCATAATTGTGTGTTTAATGCCGTGCACATTACACATTCTTGGTGTGGGACACCATAATTGTGTGTTCAATACCGTTCACGTTACATATTACTGGTGAGCAACACCACAATTGTGTGTTTAAAGCCGTATGCGTTACATAATCTTGGTGTGTAATACCAGAATTGTGTAATCAAAATTATATACTCTATGAAATTAGTACTGATTAAGTTTAGCTTATAGCAAGATTAAATGCCTGATTAATATGCAATTCTAGGTTAGTAGCCTGAATTTCTATCTATGGCATTATGGTCGGCATAAATAGTTAAAGGGTTAAACCAATGTCAGCAGCAAAACAATTAAGTTATGGTCTTGATGAGATTCAAGAAGCTATCTCTAATGAAGAACTTGCACCTAAGTTAAGTAATTGGGTAGAAAAAGCCATAGAAGCTTTCGATGCTAATGGCGAGCCTAACTATGTTGATTCTAAAGGGGAGTTAATTGAAGGCATTTACATTAATATGCCTAACGATTTGTACCATAGCCTCCCTGCTTTAAGCTCATCTCAACTTAAAGAATTCAAGGAGTCACCACCTCATTACTACCGTAAATATTTATCAGGTATTGAAGTTAAGCGCACGCTTCAAACTCAACGCACATTAGATGCAGGCACACTTGGCCATGAACTAATTCTTGAGCCAGAAGACTTTTACAACAAATACTTTAGAGAATTACTACCTATTGATGAGCCGGATGCTTTGCATACTGAAGCGCAAATTAAAGCTGAGCTGGAAAAGCATAATCTAAAAACGACAGGAACTAAGGCTGTTAAAGCTGAGCGATTGGTTAAACATGATCCAAATGCTAGAGTTTTTGAACATTTACTACGACTTAATCGCGAAAAAGAGGGCGCACAAAGCACCGCAGTAATAGAAGGCGAAGAAAAAACATTGTATGGCGGTAAGCTGGGTGTTGATGGCCAAGTGTGGGATAGCGCTATACGAATTGTTAAATCTTTAAAAAATGAACCTCAAGCTGATGCATACATTAATTATGGCTTACCAGAGGTTGCCATTATTTCACGCTGCCCACGTTCAGGTTTACTTTTGAAGGTTAAATTCGATTGGCTTAGGTTTGACGATGAAGCGGCTGATGTAAAAACTACTCGCTCCGCTAATCCAGATGATTTTTCAAGACAAATGCGCTCGTTGAAATACGATTTACAGCAAGCATTTTATACATATGTTGCAAGTTTAGTGGGCATTAATATACGTCGCTTTTTGTTCGTTACTGTCGAATATGCGTCAGCAGATTATTGCCAACTATTCAAAATTAAAGATACTCGCCTTGCTAAAGCGTTTGCAGAAATGCATCTAGCCAAAGATGAATTCGTCGAATGTAAGCGATCGGGTAAATGGTTAAGCCGCTATAGCGGATCAGTTATAGAATTAGACTAAAAAATTTACAATGTACTTTTTGGGTAGCTGTAATTTTATAACTTGCAGCAGCTCAATGTTAATATTTAACTTTAAAACAAGGTATACATCCATGAAATTGAAAATAACTTCGCTAGCGATGGGTCTAGCTATCTTATCTGGTTGTTCATCAAATGATGATATGGCAGATAGGCTTGAAGCGCTAGAAAATCAACGTGCTGCAAACGAAGCTGCGCAACTAGAAAAATCAACACTACAGCAAGAAAAAGAAATTGAAGCTTTACCTGAGTGGGTACTAGCACCACCAGCGTCAGATTCAACCGGATTTTATGGTGTTGGTATTGCACAATCAAAACAGCTAAATCACTCTCGTCGTGCCGCACGATTACAGGCTGAGTTTGAATTAGCTAAACAAACTGGACAAGAGTTGTCTGGCTCAGAACGTTCGTTTGAGCAAGGTGGTGCAAGCGGTGATGTTAATACGCAAACTACATTTTTGATTGACCAAATAGTTGATTCAATTCCGGTAGTGGGTTACCAAATAGTGGATCAAAAGCTCTCGACTATTAACGGCCAATTCCATGCGTATACCTTGCTGAAGTTGCCATATGAAGAATTTAATAAAGCATTACAGCAATTGAAAGCGAAGACTAATAATAACGCTGTTCAAAAGCAATTTGATGATTTGGAAAGACGCTTAGGTAAACGTCGTGCTGAGAAGGAAAAGGCCATTCAAGCAGAGCACAACCGTGAATTAGAATTAATTGAAGCTCGAACCAAAGCGTTAAATCCAAGCACTGACACTAAAAACTACTCTAACAAGGGGTAAAGACAATGATGTTTAAAAGCCACCTTGCTATAGCAGCTGGTGGCTACCTTGTAGCTTTAGACTATTTAAGTGATAAATTCGACCAAATGAACGCACAATTGATACTTGGTGGCGCTTTAACTTTAATCGGCGCTTCGCTAAACGATCTAGACCATCCAGGTTCGTTCATAGGTAAGCGACTTAAATTTATCTCTATGCCAATAAGCTTTGTTTTTGGCCATCGAGGAATAACACATAGCATAATCCCTTTGGTCTTGATTCTACTTGTATATGGACAATCTGCACCGTACTGGCTGCTATGGCTTTGCTTCGGGTATGCCATGCATTTGGTCGGGGATTACCTAACGGATAGCGGGATACCCCTCTGTTATCCGATAACGAATAAGCGGTTTAAATTTTTATTAGTAACTAAAACTAACACTATTGGTGAACCAATATTAGTCACTGTTTTTTTAGTTGCATGTTTTCTATGGGTGTTTCTATGAATAAAAAATCTTTTGATAAAGAGAATAATCCATTCGGTACTGATCTGAGTGATGACCTTTGCCAAATAATGTCTTCTGGGCACTACCAGCCCGGCGAAATAATTGAGAACGTTACGATGTTTGACGTTACTCAATTAATAGAAGAAGTTGTTGTTGAGGATGCAATTTACAAAAAAAACAGAATTTTGTATGAATTAGACTATTTCGATTTAATCGTTCGACCTCTTGAATCAGTTACTAGTTGGAGTGGTGAAGAGACTGTTAGCAGTCTTTATTTTGAAAGCAGAGTAAAGAATTTATCATTCTTTGATTATCAGCTACTTTCTGAGTTCAACCTACGGTACAAACTTTTAAAAGTATTCATTAATAATGAAAACCAGCTTTGCTTTTGCTTTCCTTTGATTTTAGAAGGCGTCACTACAGAGCATTTGATTGGTGCAATACACTCTTACATGACTGATTTGCAGAGTGCTCGGAAAATGATTAAAGAGCTTGTATGCACAAAAGATATAGACACTACATCAAAGCATTAAATGTTTATAAAAGAAATAAGGCGAAGGATAAGGCCGCGACTTATTTTACCATCCCAGCTTAGTAGCCTGAATATACATTTAGTATAAATTAGTGCTCTGTTCTTTCCTAAAAGGTAATTATTGTGAAAAAACCTACAAATTCTAAATATTCAGATGATCAGGTCGAGTTTTTAAGTTTGAATGTGAATAAATATTCTTTGACAGAGCTTACTAAGCTTTTCAATTCAACATTTAGAACTTACAAATCAGATTTAGCTATAAAAAACACGCTGTATCGCAACAATATAAAACGTCCCAAGCCAGCGGGGATAAGTGAAGATACCCTTAAAGCCTTTTTTCTGGCCAATACAAATTGCACTGCCGATGAGTTAACGAGACGATACAATAAGGAGTTTGCAAGTAACCTATGTACAGCATCAATTAGAATTAAGCGCAGAAAGTATGTTGAAAAAGTTGTAGAAGAAGAGGAGAGAACGCTTGCGTTTACTAAGTATGATGAAAGTTTAAACCCACATATTAAAGAATTAATATCGTCAAACTGGGGGTTATTGCTTAGCAAGCAGCCAGCAAAAAAAAACGCAGCTTAAATGCTTGTTAAAAATTGAGCTACGAAGGAATTTTAATGTTTACAGATGAGCAAAAGCTGTCATGTGCTGTTGGAGAGTTAGTCCATAACTTAGGGAATTTAATTGTAGATAAAGATTTGCTCTTTGGAGGCTTAACCGTGGCAGATGGGAAGATATTGCAAGCACTAGGGCACACGCTACGAACCAAAGAACAAAGTGATAAACACCAAGAGCTTAAAAGTGTAGGAATAAAACCAAGCTTACATTCACGAGCAGAAATTGTTGAGATTGCTGAAGCTATATTATTAAAAGGCTCTGAAAGCACAGGCACTTAGATTATGCTTGTTACGGCAGCGTTAGAATCAACTGTTAAATCCTAATGAAGTACAACGGTGATAGATACATGATTATGTTTGATAAAGAGAAAGCTGGCCCCTGTTGCCGGCTTTTTTATTGTCAATTCAATGAAGACCCCATTAAACCTGTTAAAAAAGGTGAGTTTGAGTGAAGTAGCTCATATCAGAGCTTAAAGTTTTGACTAATAGGGTTAGATTTATCTGACAGATATGAGCGATAAGCAGTCAATCGAGCTTCTTTGTTTGACGTGAAGTTTTATCCGTATGACTATCAGCTTGTTGGCGGTTTTTTCAATCCATTATTAAAATTTATTTTGTTGTTATTTTCGAGTAGTTATCGTTTAATAACATGATTTTTTAAAGATAACTACTAGCGAATATTCATATCTATAGTGATAGCTAGTGCCGGACCACACATAAGGAAATAGGTATAATATGGACACTACAATACGAAAAGCAGAATCAACCGATATCGCTGCAATAAAAATGCTGTGGCAGTTTTACCAATATCATCAGAGTATATTTGACTTAGAAGATGTTGGTTTAGATGGTTGCTATGATATTGATGAAGAATATTTAGAATGTGTAGTTCGTGGTGAAGAAGACTGCATTATTTATCTTGTACTCGTTTCTAACCAAATTGCTGGTTTTGCTACCGTAGAACCAACAAAGATCGTTGGCAAAGAAATACCTGAGTTGGCTGATATTTTTATTCTACCCAAATATCGAAGACAAGGCATTGCCAAATTTGTTATTCAAAATTTGATGCCTGTTGAAACAAATCAGTGGCATGTAGCAGTTCATTTAAACGATAGTTTAGCGTTAAAATTTTGGAATAGTATGTTTGCTAAATTAAATATTATCCGTGTTGATAAAGTTGACCCGCCTGAAACAGAAGGCTACCACGAGTTTGTTATCACGAATGCCTAACAAGAGACTGTGGTGGGCGTTATCAATGTCTGCTCATGGCACCCAGGCGTACTTCGGCAAATAGCGATAACCGGACACTGAAAAAGTTAAATTTATTCCTGTGTAAAGCTACTTTGTAGACCTTCTTACGGTATGGTGTAATAATCTTACGGTTAACAGTAATCAAACAATATTAAAGAGTTGCTAAATGGATAACGACTATAAAACAAAAACTGACGATGAATTTGAAGATGAAGATCTAGGTGAAAGTGAAGAATCGGATGAATCGTTAGAACCATTTGATCCTAAAAAAGTTGATGTGAGTATTTCGACTCCAAATTTAGGAACTCTTATCTCTAGGCTTGAGTATGACGAAATAAACTTGATGCCCGATTTTCAGCGTTCTGGTGATTTATGGAGTAAGCAGTTACAAAGTAGACTAATCGAATCAATTTTAATACGATTACCAATACCCGCATTTTATTTTGATGCATTAGCTGACGATAAATGGCAGGTTGTTGATGGCCTTCAGCGCTTATCTGCTATCAATAACTTTGTAGTGAAAAAAAGTTTGAATTTAACTAAGTTGGAATTTCTTCATGAGTATGAAGGGTGTTCTTACAATGAATTACCAAGACCTTTACAAAGAAGAATAGATGAGTTTCAGACTTCTGTTTATTTGATAAAGCCGGGTACTCCATTTCTGATGAAGTATTCGTTATTTAATAGAATAAATACGGGAGGCTTAAAGCTAAACCCTCAAGAAATAAGGCATGCTATGAGTCAGTCTATAAATAGAGGGGCTGCATCATCATTTTTAAAAGGTTTAATTGAATCCAAAGAGTTTAAGTCTGTTGTCGTTAATAAAAACTACCGTATGGCTCATGAAGAACTTGCTCTTAGACACGTTACTTTTAGTTTGTATGGTACTGAAAGCTATAAGTCCTCACTTCCTAAGTTTCTCAACCAAGGAATGGTAAAACTAGGTCAAGTTGATGATCATGAACTTATCAAATTAAAACATAATTTTATTGAATCGATGGATGTAGCTTATAAGATCTTTGGTAAAGATGCTTTCAAGAAAAGTCTCGCAGTTCCAGATCATAAAAAAGTTGTTAATAAGCCACTTTTTGAATCGATATCAGTTTGTTTATCAAAAATTTCAGATGATGAGCGACAACTCTTAGTTAGTCATCGCTTGGAGGTTGTTTCTGAGTTTACATCACTATTAAAAGATAAAGAATTTGAGTTATCAATTAGTAAATCTACAGCTAACACGGATAATGTACAAACTAGGTTTGAGGAAGTTCGTAAGACTTTAGATAATTTGATTCGAGGAATACTAAGATGTTAAACCTACTGAGCTTAGAGAACTTTAAATCTATCAAAGATGAAGATTTTGAGTTAGCTAATTTAACATTGTTTTCCGGCTTTAATGGTATGGGTAAATCTTCGGCTTTACAGTCGTTATTGTTATTGAGGCAATCATTTGATAAACATATACTTCCATCTATAGGGTTATCGCTCTCTGGAGAGTTTGTTAATTTAGGCAATGGTAAAGATTTATTATACGCATATGCAGAAAATGAACGAATAAAAATTGAAACATGTTGGGATGATACGCAACTAATACTAAACTTTGATTACGATGAAAACTCAGATATGCAGCCCTTAAATTCTTCATCTATTGTTGATAAAGATGCTTTTAAGGAATCACTTTTTGTAGCGAATTTCCAATATTTATCAGCTGAAAGAATTAGTCCCAAAAGTGTTTACGATGTTTCAGAGTATGCCGTAAATCAAAGAAGAACTTTAGGGGCTAAAGGTGAGTATACAGCACACTTTTTATCACAGCATGGTGATGAAAACATAGTGATTTCAGATATGTTGCACGTGAATTCTGCAACAAAAACTTTAATAGATAATCTAAACGCATGGATGTCCGAGATAACACCGGGCACAAAAGTAATTACTAGGCTAATCCCAGAAATCAATCAAGCAAGCCTACATTATCAATTTGCTTCAGCTTCAGAATTAACAAATAAGTTCAGGCCTGAAAATACGGGGTTTGGCTTAACTTATGTTCTGCCTGTCGTGACATCATTATTGAGTGCAAAGCCCGGTGATTTATTGTTAATAGAAAACCCAGAATCACATTTGCATCCATCAGGGCAGTCAGTTATCGCTCAAATGATGGCCATAGCTTCTCAAAATGGCGTTCAAATATTAGTTGAAACTCACAGTGATCACATATTGAATGGAGTACGAGGCGCTGTCAAAAATAATAAAATCTCTCAAGATAATGTCATTGTTTATTTTCTATCTAGAGATATTAATTCGGAAGAACATGAGGTTGATGTTGAAAAAATTGAAATTGATAGTGATGGAAGAATAGATCGCTGGCCTAATGGTTTTTTTGATGAATGGGACAAGAGTTTGAATACCCTCCTTGAGGGGAAATAAATAATGTTTGACTCAATAGTCTTGAATGAAGCGTCGTTGCCGTTTAAGTCGGCTGATGATTGCGAGAAACACATTGAATGTTTTTTTGATTTACTCCATAACGCTATGTTAAATGACATTCACTTTACGAGGGTTGATGATACGGAGGGCGCTTGGACGCATTTAAATTACGCTGAGGGTTTTGCTTTTGGTCATTGGCTAAACAGAATTGAAGATAAAGAGCGACAGCGACAAGTTAAAAGTGTACTTAGTAGCGTGAAATGCCCGTTATTAAATATGAACGATAATAAACAACAAGAGAATGTTGAAAATATTCTTTTTGTGTTAGAACAAGATCAAAATCAAGAGGTTCTAGGGTTAGCCTTTGCGTCATTAAATGATTCTCATGGTATTAGCTTTAATTCAAACAACATTTGGCGACAGCAACTCATATCTATTGTAAAGCTATGGAGTGAAAATAGTGAAGAAAATACGGAGTTACTAGATGTTCCAAATATATCAAAATTAGAGCATTTAAAGCCCTTGATAGATGATTTTAAGTCTAAGAGGTTACAAAATAAAAAATATTTAGATGATCTTAAGAGCAAGGATAATCCAGACTTTAAAAATTTGCTTTTTACCGACACAGTACTTAAGTCATTGAAGTCTATTCAACCTCTAGACTTCAAAAAAGTAACCGGTGTGTTCTGTAAGCTTGACAAAGCTATTTCTGATTCAGAAAGCTTAGAGGCATTAATAGTCAATTCAGGATTAGATATATCTGGTGAAAGTGAAAGCACTATGGCCAATAGAACATTAGTAAGGTTAAGAACTTTCAAACACCCGACATTAGGAGCAAAGGCTTTCGAAATACACATAAAAAACTTTAGTGGGGGGAAGAGAATGCATATATTGCCTGATTATGAAGAAAATAAGATATGTATCGGTTACTTTGGTAAACACCTCAAAACATCAAATAGCTAATACTTGTAGTGGTCAATAAAATTTGGCCACAGCTTTAGAATCTTGGTATCTAACCTCAGATTCATTTGGCGCTAAACCGGCATTATAATGATGTGGCCTAACGTTGTTGTAATACCCGTTGATATAATCACTCACACTATATTTAGCATCTTTAAAGTTTTCGTATCCAACCTTTGGCATCCACTCCGTTTTAAAGCTTCTAAAAAATCGCTCCATTGGCGCATTATCCCAACAATTTCCGCGCCTGCTCATACTTTGTGTAATTTTATAGCGCCATAAACGTTGACGATATTTTAAACTTGTATAATGACTACCTTGGTCTGAATGAAACATCAGTCCACTTGGCTTACCTCTGCTTTCATACGCGAGTTCAAGCGCTTTTAGCGTTAAGTTAGTATCTGGCGACAACGACATTGCCCAACCAACGACTTTACGTGCAAACAAATCAACAACGACCGCTAAATAGGCCCAGCGATTGCCTGTCCAAATATACGTCACATCACCGCACCACACGGTATCTGGCTCAACAACATCAAATTGTCTATCAAGCAGATTTGGAATTTCAAGGTGCTCATTACCACCGCGTTTATATGAATGTTGAGGTACTTGGCAGCTTTCAAGCTTTAATTTAACCATTAGCTTAGCAGCACGATAACGACTCAATTCAAAATCATTGTTCGTTGCTATTGCCGCGATTGTCCGCGCCCCAGCTGAGCCGCCGCTCATTGCATGTATGGCTTTAACTTCAGCTTCTAGCCTTATTTGCTCTGGCGTCGGCGTTGTATCCCGTATAGCCCAATATTTATAGCTGCTACGATGCACATTGAATACGTTACACAGCACGCTAATTGGGTAACGCTCTCGTTGATTTAGTTTCTCAATTAACGAGAATTGTTCAGGGAGTCGGACATCAAGAGAGCGGTAGCCTTTTTTAATATATCCTTTTCTAATTTAATGCGTTGGATTTGCTTTTTAAGTTCGCGGATTTCAATTTGTTCGGGCGTCATTGGTGAAGCAGATGGTGTCTGGCCACTCCGCTCTTGCTTTAATTGAGTAACCCACTTACTGACGGTTGATTTACCCACCCCCATCGCTTTGGCTGCTTCTTCTTGAGTATAACTTTGGTCAACTACAAGCTGAGCTGTTTCTAATTTGATTGCCGCAGAATACGTTGCGCGTTTTAATTTCGTCATTTTTTCACCCAAATTTGTATGCTTATTAGCATAACATTTCTTTCTTAATGGGTGGCCAAAATCACTGTACCACTACAGCATCTCTTCTCGAGTGCTTGTACATAACTTATCAGTTATTGGAGTAAAGCGATTAAATAGCTCTTTCCAGTATTTGTTTTTTAAAGATTTAATACGAAGTTTAATAGCAGCATAAATAGAGTCGATCGAAACGTTAAGCTCATCTAAAATGCTTCCATCTACATGTTCTAAGCCTTTATAAGTGTTAATAAGCTTTTCTAAACTGGCATCATAGTGGCTTACCAAAGTGCTTATTAGGTCGCCACCAGCTATTATTTCAAATTTATCAGGTTGCACTTTCTGATGGAGTGAGTCTGCTTTTCTTGCAGCACTACCTTGTGCATCTATATCGAAGTTATCAGAAAACCACGCTGCAAAAGGGTCTACATCAACGGTGGCTCTATCCCATCTTCTCGAAGCAGATTTAGATAAGCTTATATGGATAACGTCTACGGCGCATCGTGCTGGCCGATCTGCAGAACGATAGTCAGAGTTGCCAATTACAGTGAAAGTTGCTTTACGGCGAGCTAATGCGTCTTTTATAGCTTGGTTATTACTCCAGCGTGTAGGCAAAATTAAATATACGTCCGGTGCTAGAGATTCCGCAATAATTTTTGAGGCAAACTCAGAATACTGGGTAAATGGTGGGTTGCAAAATATAACAGATGTTTCAATATCTATAAGCGTCTGAGCCATGAAATCAGTGCCAACAATCATAATATCAGCGGGTAAAGCTCGAATTAGAGGCAATGATTTTTCAATTGCATACTTTTCACCGTATTCATGTGCGATTGCATTAAGCACACGACCATCACCAACACCAATATCTAGCACAGAATAGGGCTTGTCGTAGCCTAACAAGTCGATGTGTTTTTTTATTAATGCAATATCTGAATCTAATGTTGGATAAAATTCAAAATCACCAAATTCTCTTACTTCTTCAATAAGTTTAGCTATACCCATTTTTTGTGCCTTTGATTTGTTTCAATAAGAACACAATACAAAGAACGAAAATTCACGCTACCGAATGGGTTTATACACTTTTATGAATTTGTTGTGTTTGGGAATATGCAATAGCGGCATTTATATGTTCACATTTTAAATTCGCGCATGAACACGAAAGGGGATTTAAATTGATAGCATATAATTTAGAGTGTTGTATAACGCTAAATCCAACTCCCTTGTAGTAATGAACCGCAGTTATTTCATTTAATCGCTGCTCATTTATATCTACGACGTTGGACGGGTTATTATTGCCTTTGTTGCTATCAATAACACTATCAAGCTGCTCTCTTTTAGTATTAACTTGATTATCTGCAAGGCCAGTTCCCTCTAATGCATCCTGACTAAGCTTGTCGGCATGACTATTGTTAATTCTCTTGATCCAACATAATTCAATAAACTCTAACTCATAACATAGCTTCATAGCCCGCTTATTTAGGACGCGTAGGGCAGTGTCATTACAATTCCATACTCCATTTAGCTGATTAATCACTAACTTTGAATCGCCATAGACTGTGGCTTTACGAATGCCAAGCTCAATTGCTTTCTCTAAAGCATATATAAGCGCACTGTATTCCGCTTGGTTGTTAGTACCGTGCCCATTAAATATTGAAACCTCGGCGACCACATTGTTTTGCCCATCAAATATAACTGCACCACATCCGGTTGGACCAGGATTAGGATTACATGCCCCATCGAAATATATTTTATGCATAAATTCCCCCTTAATTTATATGAACAATATCAATATTCGATTTTTAGGCTATCACTTGGAATAAAATTATTTAGAAAGGGGATTTTGGGTATCTCTATCTTTTGAGATTAGCTAACTGAACACGGATAATTGACTTCATAGACATAAACTATAACGAGGAGAAATGATGTTTAAAGTGATCATAACGGCAGGGGTTTTATTATTAACTGCAATGACAGCGAACCCAGCCAATGCGACAGATTTCAAAGAAGGGCTGCACTACGATACATATGCATCATCAAAATTAACAGGTAAGCCTACATTTATTGAATATCTGAGTTTCTTTTGCCCGGCTTGTGAAAATTTGAACACGTTTCAAGATGAGATTTACCGTTCTGTACCAAAGGGTGTAATTAAGAGAAGGGTGAGTGTCGATATTATATCAAAAACCAGTCCTGATGGTTTTTTAGCTTTATCTAAAGTCATGGCAGTTAGTGATGAGCTTTATCCAGAGATTGGTAATTCTTTAGTCGATTTGATATTTGTGGCCATACACAAAGAGAAAGTGACAATTACACCATCGTTAGTGGAGAAGTTAATCAAGGTTGTGGATGAAAAGTATGAAGCAGATATTTGGGCGCTATATAACAACCCGAAAACAAACGAAGTGGCTAAATTCACTCTTGGAAATCAAAGGTTGATGTCATCGAGAGGTATGCTGAGTACAGTTCCACGCATCATTATAAACGGTCGTCATGTTGTTAAATTTGATGGTTTGGATAAGAGTAATTTTTTTAAAGAGCTTCATGAATTAACTAAATATTTGGTAAATAAGGACTATGGTAATGATGAACATAACAACTAATTTAGACGATGTAGAATTTATTGAGAGTCAAATTATGAGTGATCCTGCAGCAAGCTATTGGCTTAAGGAACAAATTAAAGAAAGTTCAAATCGCGACATATTAGATGTTTTAAACGACGTTGATATTTTACGTTCTATTTTAGCCTTACGTCACGAGGCTATTAAGACGGCAAGGGGTTAAAAAACACTTCAAAATCAACATCTTATGTCCGATACTGCCTAGTATTGGACATAAGGCATTGTTTTTAAAGAACTTTATTTTTAACCATTACATTTCCAGCCTCAAATTCACCCAATTACAGATATTCTATTACTAATAAACTTACCCATAACACACAAAGTGTCCGTCTAAATGAGCTTATTTGGTAATATCTATTACTGAAACCAAAAAAGTTGAGTTATAATAAATGAATATATATGCCATATATGGCATTAAAATTAAAATAAAATATAGAAAATTCAAAAATAATTCATGCAATTAATTGTTTTATTTATCAACAAATACAATAGCTTGTTGAGCTTAATTTTTTCGGAAAAAGATTTAGATTTAGACCTATACGTAGAATTATGCATTACAATTACAAGTGCTTGTAAAAGGATTTTTGAGCCTAAAAACCAAAATAAAATATGGAAATTATCTGAGCATGCTTACAAAAAAATTTACCTGTTTATTAAAAGAACTAAAACAACCTCATAGTTCAAGTCTCTACATCGCGTATACTGACACTTTAAAGCAATTCGATTTTGATAAGCAAGATGCTCCCCACCAGCAGTGGATAGAAGCATGGCTTGAGAGCACACCTATTAAATCAATAGAGCTTACAAACCAAGGCATTTATGTTGGAGTTACTATTAGAGAAAAGATTTTAGAAAAGTTTTCATTTATTTTAATAGATGCCTTAAAAATCGAAAATACCGCTACTTTACCTGCCGCACAAAATGATATAGAAAAACTAACTGAATTAGAAATAGAAGCATGGTTGGAATACGATTCAGATTGGATGATAACCTTGCTGACAGCAATATTTAGCAAAAACATGGGGATAGACAGTAACTATATAGATCCATACTTAAATGGACGCCTCTCTATTTATGCAGACTCTTTCAATGAAAGACTTTCGCTTGCCACAACAGCGATTGAATTTATAGAAAGTGGAGAAATGCCTATTAGTGATTATGAAAAAATCTTGGATTTTTTTGGGGCATTTTTTATATTGGCATTCTGTGAAGATGACGTGCTTAAACGAAGAGTTTTGAACACCATAGGTGATATTTGAGCCCTATCACCCTATTTGTAACTCTTGTTTTGGTTAACTTTATTCTAAGATTAAAAATTAGGTCTACTTCATCTTCATGGTTACTCAAGCTTATATTTACACTTGGCGTACCTTTGCACGAAGCTGCGCATTACATTTTTGCAAAAATCCTACTTTTAAAAGTCACAAAGACGCAATTTTTACCAAACTTCAAAGATAAGAATAAAATGGGGTTTGTTCAATTCATACCACACAGAGGACTTGTGGGCGCTCTTACCAATATGTTGGTAGGCATCGCCCCCCTGCTTCTTGGTTTTGCTATACTTTTCATTTTATATAACCAAGAAAAAAACATTGATACAAATGCGCTAAGTTATCTAGGTATTGGCTTAACTACTGTGGTTGTTATGCAAAGCATGATTCCCTCATGGCAAGATATAAAGATAGCGCTAAAGGGCCTTTGTATCACCTTCACATTGCTCGTTGTAACTTCCCTTATGTTGCCAGTTAGGTGGGAAAGTATTACCTCTTATGAATTGACTACCCTACTAGAAGTGGTGTCACCGCATCTTATGGTATTAACCCTATATCAAGTAACTGCAGTTCTGGTCCTAACTGTTTTAAAAAATAGAAATTAAATTAAGCACTGCATTAGGCTGGCTGTTTATTAGTAGCTAGCTTAGTAGTTTTATCTAAATCTTTTATAAAAGACTTCCAAATACCCGTATATTCTAAGGCTGAAGATTGCTTACTCAATGAGTTAACCATTTTTACTGTCAAAGTAATTAAATCATCCTCGGCAAATTGTAACCATAAGCACTGTTCCCGTTGCATTACTTTGTTTGGGTGATCAGAAAATGCCAACCATAATAAAATGCTGACACCATAATCTGCCTCAGTGAGTTCTATATTTTCAAAAGGCCGCATGGCTGAAGAATAATAGCTATTAAGCAGCATCTTCTTTATTGCACTCACTTCTTTTGTTGAACCTGTTGGATTTTTGATAATCTGAAGGCATAAATTCCTATATAAAGGTGTGTTTATAGTGTTCAAAGCGCTATCTATATAAGCTTTCATATGTTGCTCAACTCTTTTTGTGTTGGCTCAATAATCTCTGAGCCTTTAAAATCTACGTCGCTAAATCGTTCAAGTAAGTATGGCTTACCATTGTCCTCAATAGCCCAAACATCTTCCCCACTTACAACAAAAGCAAGATCATAGCTTCTGCTTTCAAATTGCAGATGTCTTGCTTCACTTGCCAATATTACTGGGTTACCGGAACACGTTTTCATATTTGAAAATAAGTCTTGAACTTCAGCGCTTATTTTTCTCGAAATTAAAGTACCTGTGAGCGGCATTTGAGCACCACCTACAGACAGCCCGTTTTCAGAGAATTTATATTCTAATAGTCCATGAATTTTAATTTTTCCCTCACATTTAGCCGGGTTATATACCCAGTGGCCACTGAGTTTTTCAAAGTCGTTATCGCGTACATTTATAAAGCGTAGACCAGGTGCTTCTTTCTCATCAGAAAGTGGGGAGTCGCAGCCAGCTACACATATCGATAACATGGCTACGAGGAAGATTTTTTTATTCATATTGAGACCTCTTCATTAAAAACACTATGCTATCCATACTTTATGAAGCCGGCAAAAGTTAGAGAGTGCAAATAGGTGTCCTCTAAATTTTTGAAGCTATAAATATGCAGGGTAAAATTACCTAATTCACAATCAACAAAAAAACGAATGGAAAAGACAAAAGATTTACTCACCCAATTAGTTGTAGGGAATATCCAATTTCAAGAATTTCTTAACTTGGAGAGTGAGCTTGCTGAATTAATGCAAAAGAGTAGTTACTCAAAACCTGTTCTTCACGAAGATACACCGCTGTCAATTTTATGCATGAACTTATATCAAGCAATAAAGGCTGCAAATAGAAAACAGAGTGCGAGCGTTAAGATTTCGAGCTTTTACAGTAACCCGCTTTGTAAATACTGGCTTAGTAAAGCCCAGTTAGCTTTGCAGAACGGTAGCTAGGTTATTGGATTGTGGTTTAATAATGGGAAGGAGAATTTAGATGACAAAATTTGAAATTTATTCCAAGTGCCCTGCTTTGTATTTGCCAACAAAGGTAGAAGATTACACCTATGTAGTTGATAATTTTTCTAACCTAAAAGCGTGTATTGGCCATGAAATAATAGCTTATGGGTTAGCGAGTAAGAAAGGCGAGCACACATCACAAAGAGGTGTGCCATACACTAGTTACCACTTAACTGATTCGGACGATTTTGCTTCTTTTGTTTTGTTTGGCGATGAAAACTCCCGTGTTAAAGAAGAAAATCAACCAATGCATATCAAGGGTGTAATCGAGCTTGTAAATGGTAAGTACCAAATCAACAAAGCTTCAATTATTGATGATGAAAAGGCCGGTAAAATTGTACCTGTATACGATGGAATTAAAGGTAAGCTAATAAAGGCAGACGCAAATAAATCACTACAGAGCAATATAGGTGAAAGCGAAATTAAAAAAGGCAAAGACCAATTATACTTAGAGTTAGATCGTTTGTTTGGCAAATCTTTTGAAAGCGTATTAGTTGAATTAGGGATTGCCGGTACTATGTCAGTCGATAACCTATTATATAACGCTCACAACCCTAAATTAGTATATGAATTTTATAAATCAATTGAGATGTTGAAGCGACTAAGTACCGCATTAATGGCCGGAGCTATATTAAAAGAACGAAAATGCGTGCCGACCACCCCGCTTCATGTTACCACCAAAATTGATGATAAATTACTTACCAAATACATACCGTTCACACTAACCGGTGAACAGTTCTACGTTGCGAGCCAAATCATAGAGCGTTTGTGTAATGGGCCTACTGCGCTTGATGGCCTACTAATAGGAGATGTTGGGACAGGTAAAACGGTTATAATGGCAATGTTGGCTAGACAGGTTGTACTTTCACAGACTAACAGCAAAGTGATATTCCTCGCCCCTAATGTTTCATTGTGTGAACAACTGAGAAAAGAAGTTTGCGCGATGATACCTGAAGTTCAAAGTGCATTAATATGCGCTGGTAATAACTCATACGCTAATGAAGCGCGTTTGATATTTGGTACAACAGCCCTACTCTTTAAAGAATTTAATGATGTTGAACTTCTCATAATTGATGAACAACAGCAATTATCAGTAGAGCAGCGACGCCAAATAAAGTCCACACACTATCTTGAAGCGTCAGCTACACCGATACCAAGAACACTGGCGCTTACAAAATACAGCAGTGACAATGTTTTTTATCTCAAGCAGCAGCATTTACCGAAAGAAATATACACTCGAATAGTACATAAAGAGCAAGGCTCTGAACTTATGCGCTCAATCCATGAAACTTTATCTTATGGGTGTAAAGTCTTAATTGTTTGCCCAAAGCGAGATAGCGAAGGCAATAGCAATAAAATGATTGATGCTGAGTCGTTAGCGAGCAGTCTAAATTCACACTTTCCCGGCTTGGTGCGTGTATATCATTCGGCGCTTGATGATGAGGAATGCGAAATTGTACTTAATGAGTTTAAGACACACATACCAATAATGGTTTCAACGTCAAAAATACAAGTAGGGTTAACCATTCCTAATTTGCGCCACTGTATAGTTTATGGGGCAGAACGCTTTGGCCTTACTACTCTACATCAAATACGGGGTCGATTAGCACGCACACAACCGCAAAGCGGAAGTAATTGGGGGAAGTTTGACTTATTTTTACCTAATAAGCCCTCTGAATGCACTGAATTTAGATTGAATGTATTAACGCAGAGCAGTGATGGTTTTTATATCTCTGAAAAAGATCTCGAAATACGTGGAGCTGGAGAGTTACTGAGTGGCGGAAAAAAACAACACGGCTCTACAGACTCATTAATTAAAAATATAAGCATAGATTTAGGAAGATTAGCTTCTGCAATTGAATACTTTGAAGCTAAGGGAGAAAAAATACTCCAATCCACCAGCCCTGTTAAAATTCATGAATTAGCTTGAAAGCTTGAGTTGGCATTAATTGTAAAGTTAATGCCAGTAGTTGAGAGTCGTTAGAGGAATACGAAATAGCGTTTATGCAGCAACGTTCACAAGAATAGGATTTTTAGATAGTTTTGATCTTAAGCGATGCAGTCTTACTCGGTCGCGAATTCCAATTTTTCGTAGAGCGAAATCATGGATTGTAAAATCAATTACTTTAATACTGGTTAAACTTGGTAGTGCAGGGATAATTGAACGAGAAGCACCCTGCCTGTAAATCGAATTAGGATTTAAACTTATCGGCAGTGGTTTTGTTCCTAGGTCTATGAAATCACCTTCCCATTTAATTACTAACTCTGCCCCCCGCCCTACAATACTTTGGTTTGGGCATACAGGGTAGCCCTCTATGAACCCATAAATGCCAATTCCACCGTGTATAGAGTCTTGATGAAGGTTGAACTGCCCGTTTTTTAAAATTGATATAAGTGATTGTGGAGAACATACATGATTGAATTGAATCAAACTGAAATCTGCCTTTTACAGAAGAATAAAGCCGCAAGAGTCATTCCTTTTACGGCACTGAAATTATTATTTTCTTTGCTGGGTTTTAACAGGGAATTTATTACAAGCAATCATATCCTGACACATACGATTTATATTTCTCAAAATTATATCCGATCCCAAGCCTGCGAAATTTGAAGTATATTGAGCCAGCATAAAATGCCCAATATTTAAGGTTGTAGGCCAATCCATTTTGACAGCCATTGAGCCTCCTTTATGGAATACGCTAGCAAATAAACCGTCTTCTTGACGCTCGAAATTAAAGCCTTTGTCTTTATTTTGACCGTGGTTCATAAACTGGCAACTACTTGTAATACCTAAGAAAACAGCTATGACTACAGGTAATTCTGTAAGCATAATCTGAACACTAAGCTTTTTACTCCAGTCGTAACGCTTATCATTATTGTCATTTGGGTTAATGCGAACAGCCCCTTCAATCATAATCGTATCAAAGCTAAAATTTCTACCTTGGCTTTTTCTAGTTTCACTTAACTTAAATTGCAATGCCGCTCGTTTAGAGTACACGGGGAACATTGTGTAATCTCTTTCGTTTCCACTGTCATTATCTTGATTTTGCCCTTGATAATGTTGATTGTTCGCCATCTCAATATTTGCACTTTGTTGACCTTGTGTATTGTTGTGAGGATGACCATGAGCTTGCGAATGCGGCCTTGTTCTATGTAGTGGATTGTTAGGTTGCTCAGAAGCATAACCAGCGACAGGCACTTGTTCGGTATTATTAATATTTTGCTGTCTACCATAATTATTGTTAAATGAGTTCTGCCTTGGTGAATTCTCAAAAGGGTCTGCTTGCATTGGTTACTCCTAAATACATTAGTTATCTTATAAGTATTTATATCAAATTCGAAAAATCGCGCTACTGACTAAACCCATCAATATGAACTTTTTACTCTGTTACTGAATAAAACTCAAAACTTAGAGATGCCCTTTTGGGGTGCTCTAAAATTTCTGCTGTTGGTTAAATTTAAATACCATGATGTAAATTTGGGGATTTTAGGAAAAATCATGAAATCAGAAAATAAGTTTATATGTAGGTTTCTATTTGGTATATGTGCATTAATATCTGCAACATCAGCTAATGCCGATATTGTTCAATATTCATTTAAGCATTCGCAGAATGGTTCAGACGTCATTTTGGGGTCACCTAGTTCTACTGAGTATCTTAGCGTTAAGAGTACACTAGCTGTATATTCTTCTGCAGGCTTAGATCGAAAAATAAAAATAAAGCTTGTAAACAGTGCTGGTTCTACTGTTTCGTGGAAAGAGACTGGAATTATAAGTGCATCAGATAGATTTAATGTTGGTGACAAAAGTTACTACGGTGATACCGTTATGCTTGCCGCACCTTCAGATGGTCGTTATACGGTTGTTCAAGAGATTTTAACTAAAGAAAACACAATTGTAGAAACTTTTAGTAAAGAAATTATCATAGATACGGTAGGCCCAACCAGTAGCGCTAAATTGAGATCAAATTCTCATGGGTATTCAAATGACACTACATCGGCTGTTTGGAAAATTGGTATCGCAGGTAGCTCAGACCATTATGTCTTTTTAGATGATATTGAAGATGATATTGGTGTTCAAAAAATAGCTATTCGGACTTTTAGACAAGATGGCAGTGAATATAAATCAGCAACACTCGGATATAATAAAACTACTAAAACAATTCAATATAATTATCACGATCTTTTTCCTGTATCTAATTTGGATGAGCTGTTTAATGTCAAAGTTGATATATATGATTTAGCAGGAAATATTAAAACTGTTTCTCAGCCAGTTTATTATGATAACTATGCCGGCGCTCCATCAGAACCGTACGCAGTTTACGACCCTGATTCTAAGACAAGCATAGTACCGGGTACTACAGGTTATGTGCCTTATGTTGCTGGTATGGGTGTCAAGACGAATCCAATCAAGATAATTTACCGACTTGATAAGAATAATTGGTATTCGTTTAATGAAGCAGGCCTAAAAATATCTAGCCGTTTTGGTGGCGCCGGTCTTATATATTCCGATGACAAATATGCATATATTACTTTCACATCTCCTATAAATTCCTTTAATCAAAATGACGTTAAATGGGTAAATTTCGGGGCATGGGCTGGAGGGAGCATACAGTATGATTTGGTATTGGCACCTGGCGTTCCAGAAACTCCAGAATTTGGTGCTGATGCACAATTCTATTATTCTGATATTGGCTGGGATACTTGGAGGAAATATTATATATATAACGATCGTCTTCCTATTTCGATTCCTAAATTGAAAGTAAATGTATCCCCCAGAGCATTTGAACAAACTGTTGAGTTTAAAGGATACAAATGTACAGTTCCCACAGGTGGATCATCTTGTATTATTACATTTACAGCACCATTAGAATTAAAAAAAGGAACGACAGGATATATTCATAATGAGATAAATATATATAACGCTGAAAAAACACTTTACGCGCAAAGAAGGTGGGCAGAAGTAGAATGGAATGATGCGTACTACCCTGAGATTACTACAACTTACGATGAAAGTTCGACAAAACTAACTGCTGAAATTTACCAACAAGGGGAAGGCAGCTATTTTGGTAGGCTTACGTTAAGTAATGTATGGATTGAAGATAAGGCGGGTTCTGTATTTAACGTACCTAAAAAAAGAATAAGTTCAAATGGGGGCTATTATGTTTACCAGTGGGAATTGAAAGACCTACCTGAAGGCTCACACGATATAGTTGTTGCCGCAAAAGAAAATCATGGCCCTATATCAAAAGAACTAGCTGTAACTTTTAGTTCAGATAGGACTTCACCAATAGTTGAAATCAACTTTAGTAATAATAGTTCTACTATTCCAAGCCTTGATAATGTTGTAATCACTGCATACGATAATCAATCAGATATAAAGTTTAGTGATATACAACTTATTGGTGGGCCTGCAAATGAAAACGTATATCTCGCAAGCTCTTCATTGGGCTCAGATAAGTATGGGCTTCTATATCCAGTTCTGTTTCCCTCAGAAAATACAGCGGGTAATTATAAACTTAGGGTAAGTGTTACTGATGTCCAAGAAAATACTACCACTATAGAAGAAAGCTTTTTTTATGATCCTCCACGTGTATCACTCATTGATGGTAGTTCGTCAATTGTTTTACCAAGTATTAGTCAAAACCTGTTACGCCCTTCAGGCGGTAAACCTATTCAATCAAAAGAGTTAACGGTTAATGATGGTAATGTGCTTAGTGGTTCTTATCCTCTTTTTGCTACATTAAGGAGTGATGCTGTAGGCAGTGTAGTTATACAAGGTATTACTTTAAATCCTGGTGATACTAAAACTATTACCGGAAGTTACAACTTTTCGAGTAATTCTGGAAAATATAATCTTGATTTTTATCCATCTGATACTTCAACTAATACACAGGGTAGCTTACTCATTGGCACAACGGCCCCTAACGCGCCCGTTTTAGTATTTGGATACGACTTTAAAACTCTTGAGACTAAACGAGAGGTCATGACTGAACCATTTGCGATAGTCGAAAAGATGACTTCGGATGTGTCTTTGTCTGAAGTGAGTCAGTTTTGTAAATCATTAACACATGATGTTCAAGTTGCGAAAAAAAGCGATCCTTATAATTCAGCGGTGTGCTTAGTGACACACGTTATAAATGCTGTAAATAAAAAGGAAGTAACGAAAAGCGGGAAAGTTTCGTTTAGTGGATATATGGATTCTCTATCGTATGAAAATCTAAAAGTTCGAATTACTGCTTATTCAGGCTCAAATACATACACTTTAGGCGAATATACTTATGAAATACACCCGAAAAGTCCAGAGGGAGCGATTAAGTCATCACTAAATATAGATACCTCAAGAATCTTGCATAAAATTGAACTTACTGAGTTTACAGCTTCATTCGATACCTTTACAGGCTGCTCTATTACAGGAGATAAAGGTATAGCCATGGATTATGCATTTGATAAAACTGATAGTGTTGGCGAAACTAAGTGTTACCTTGAATGGACAAAACTACCGATTGGTATATCAAAAGTTGGTAGTAGTGTTACAGCCAAAGGGTATGCTGACCTTGTTGGCGCTAACACAATCTCATGGAGACTATCAATTTTCCATGATGGCGATCAAAGCTTAGTGATGTCTTCAGGATCGGTTGTAAGCAACGTTGTCATTCCAGAAACTCCTAAATTACTCGAAACCACTTTAAGCTATAGCAATGGTCGGCAGACTAAAGGTATTACGCATTTACTTAGAGATAGCAACGCAAAAGTTAAGAGCATCCAATTCGAAGTAGAGCCTAGAGACTTTGTTCAAGTAATAAAACTAAATGGACTTACTTGTAATGTACCAATTGGTATTAATGAATGTCGTATAGCACTCGATATTGGTCCTTTAGGTGAACAAGAAACTATCATTACCGGAATGATCCCTTTAAATACGTTAATTGATTCTATAATTCCTTATTTTACGTCATTAAATGAAGGTAGTTTCATCCACAAGCTAGATTGGGACTACACACCGCCGAAATTAGCGAAGGTAATGATAAACAATAAAAAGGATGGGACAGTTTTAGTTGAAGATGTTGATGGTACAGAAATAAAACTAAATGAAGATGAAGTTGCAGTAATATTGTATAGCCCATTCACAGAGATAAAAGATGATGAAACGTGGAAGCTAAATAATTCAAGTTTACTCGTTCATTCTGATGAAAAGATAACGTTTGAACAATCTGTACTCATAGATAAAAATCATTTTTTCTTTGTACACGACAAAAAAAATATAGATGAAGATAATAGTATTTTGGCAGATGATATTAATGTCTACGGTAATTACATTGTTTATCGTTATAACTTCAAATCGTTACCAGATGGCGCGTTTACATTTGATATTGATTTACGTGATCAATATACAAATGGACAAGACTACACTCATGATACTTTTATTTTACAGAGAACCGCTCCAGAGATTCAGCTAAGTTACTTACGTGATAAGGCGAGAATGGTAGAAGGCGTTTACTTTGCTACAGATTTTGGGGCTGTTACAAATCCGGGCTGGGATAGTAAAAATACGATAATTGAAGCAACATTTGGCGGCGAAAGCTTAACCTTAGTCGATGACCCCGCTGATCCACGAACCAATGTTAAATTTTTTGCTGGAGACTTAGCCACTTTAACTCCCGGTGAATTATATCCCCTTATCATTAAAGCTAAGGATACAGCAGGCAATATAGGGGTATTTAACCAAGAGTTGACCTATGCACCATCTTTTTTCAATATCAAATCTAGTACAGGTACAGCAGAGTTATACCAATATGTTCAGCGTGGTACTGCGTATGTATCTCAAAGCAGATACCTTTGTAACTATGTCGCTTCACAAGAGCTGGCAAGAGTGATCTCACGAGAAGCACGTAAAGGCTGCTACGTTAAAATTGATTCACTTCCTGATGGTATGAGTACAGTTTGGCAAGGTTGGGCTCTTAAAGTAACTGGCTCTATCAATAAACTATCTGATAACGAAATAGAATACAGCGCCTATGTCGTTAATCCAGATGGGCAAGAAGTTAGAGTAAGTAATGAAACCTTTTCTTACGATATGAAACCTGCAGAGACAATGACGTTTGAAATGTCACCAATAATAAAGCTAGACGATAGCGTTTACGGGATCATTCCTGAAAATCCAGTGCTAGCTAGATATACGTTGGAAAATGTATCCGGTGAAGTGAATATAAATGTTACGCGAGGTGAATATTCTAATAGTGAATTTATGGCTCAACGTAGTCATAAGCCCATATACGAGTTATTAGGTGTGATACGTGATGATGATGCTAACAAGCGTAACGTATTTGATAGATACCCATTTAAAGTAGAGGCTGCATACAACTTATCCCCTCAACACAACGCGGGAACATACGGTGAAGTGATTGTTTTACCTTCACGCAGAGTGGCTTTAAATTTAACTATGGAAAGTAACGACGTTATTTTAAGTACCGATGATGTACAAGTAACGGCTCATATAGGTGCATGGAACTGGCAAGAAAAGCAAAGTGACTATGATGTGTTATCGATGGGTGAGTGGGATGTTTACCTTGCATACAAAGACAATAAAGGTAAAGAACAACGTATTTCAGATGTAAAAACCAATGCAGCAAATGGACAGGTTATTTTCAATTTAAGTATTGAGGATATATTTAGAAAAAGTAGCGGTTTTTATGCGGTAGCGGAAGTTAAGTCGCCTCACCCTGAATACACAAAAAAATTAACGTCTACACCGATATTTATGCGTATTGTGCTAGGCACCGGTGTAAGTGGTGAGCTGGCGAGTAATCAAGTGCGTGGTAAAGTGCCTTTTACAACATTAGTTCGCTATGATTATGATTCGATAGAAGATATGGTTGCCGGTAATGATGCAGTGTGGCTTAAATCCAAAGACAATAAAAACTGGGAGACGATGGCTGAATATAGTGGCAGAAGTGCAATACCGTTTTTTATGGCCGAAGCAGGTGATTACTATATTAAAGCTAAAATTACGAACAAAAACACAAATGAGTCTACGACAACGCAATCACTCAAAATAAGCGGATATGATAAAGCAAGCCTTGTAATCAGTGGGCCTACGCAGGTTTATGATGGACAAGATATGAAATTAAATATGCTTGATTATGTAAAAGAGTTAACCGATTACGACGGCATAGCTCAATGGTCGCGTGATAATGGTGCTACGTGGGTTGATGGCTCACCACAACAAATATTAGTAGCAACCGGCGAGCAAGAAGTAATTTTAGGACGGTTTAAATATCATTCTTCAACAGCTGGCGCGGGTGATGAAGCATGGGCGCTTTCTCGTTTTTATGTGAGGCCTGTCGGACCAAGAACCGTTATGGCTCAAATTAAAGCAACACATCTAGTTGAGTTGGGCGTTCCCATTAAAGTAGAAGCGCAAGTTTTAAATTTAAATGGGGGTGTTGATTTACCAATTGTTTATCAATGGACTAAACCAAATGGTGAAACGAGTGATGAAGTCATATTTGACTACACACCTTTAGAGAGCGACTTAGATGCTCAAGGCCGGTTAAACTTCAAATTAAGGGCATGGATAAAAGGATATAAGTCTGAAACATTTAGAGAAACACAACGTAATTTAGAAACGTGGAAATATGTTTTTCCTGAAATGAATATTGCTGTGAGAAGTAATATTTTGGTCGCACCCGCTACCATCACGGGTATGATCGAGGTTCAGCGTAAATTTATGCCTGGCATTACATATGATTATGAATGGATACAAGGAAATGGCATTGAAGCAAGAACACCAACTAGAATTTACAGTGAGATAACCCTTAAAGATGCAGGAGTGCATGAGCTTAAAGCAAAAGTGACTGACAGCCGTGGTATGAGTCGGATATTAAGCAAATTTGTTGATGTAATTGAGCCAGATGAAACGAAAGGTACTTTTATCTATTTTCCGTCGAACCGATATAGTCGCGCTCCATTAGGCCTTGTAACAAGAGCCCAAATGACAGGAGGCCATCCAAAGGACTATATAATAGATTACAAATGGTTCGTTAATGGGGTTGAACAAGAAACACTACAATCACGCAGTCCAATGTTCCGCTTTGAAATTGAAAATCCGGGCAATTATGAGATAAAAGCAGTTACAACGAGTCAATACGGCCAAGTAACTGAGGTTATCGAAAATTATACAGTTAATGCCAATTCATTACCTGAGTGTGTCAGTGATCAACTTGTTCGTTCTGGAACAATCCGAATTACAGCTAACTGTAAAGACAGTGATGGTTATGTAATAGGTTACGACTGGTGGTTTGATGGCGAATACGTAGGCCGTGGTGCTGCATCTACTCAGTTACGATTGAGTGAATACCCAAGCATGACAGTAAACTATGAAGCAATTGATGATGCTGGTGGACGTACAAAAGGTTCATTTAGCTGGTAGTTAAGCCAAAAATAATAGCCCCATCTAATGCAATATTAGGTGGGGTTTTTTCATTTCAAGCCCTCTTAATTTCATTCAGTAAATTTACAGCACCTATATTTGTACTCTCTATTTTTTAACCTTTCAATTTTCATGCTTGATAATAGTGAAAATTATCAAGGGCGAACTAAATGAAAAAGCATGTTCCAGCAATTCTTGTTGCAGTTTCATTCATATTTTATTTTTTATATTTTTCTTCTCGGTACACGCTGGCATACCCACCAGGGCACAGTGCGTGCCTTAATGCGTCTTTTTTTCTGATAGATAAGTGGGATACAGACATTGAACAAGGCGATTTAGCTTATTTTGAAATGAATGTTGAAAATCAATTCTACCCAACGGGTTTACGTTGGATCAAAAAAGTTGCTGCACTGCCTAATAGCGTCGTATCAGTCGAGGAAAATAAAGTTGTGGTAGACAATTTAACAGAGTTTCCTCTGTCACTAAGCCACATCATAACCGCATTAAATTTAGCTGATAACAGTATTGGCGAAATTGAAGATTATACAAAAGTAATTCAACTTGAAAATGATGAAGTATTCATGATTGGAGAGACTATTAACAGTTTTGACGGGCGCTTTTGGGGGCCTCTAAAGAAAGAACAAATAAAAGGAACAGCTTATGCGATTTTCTAAATTGATGACTTTAATCGTTGTTTTATCATGTGGCGCTCACGCACAAACTGCAGAAGAACATGCAGCAAAGGTAAAACAAGATGCAGCCAATGCAGTCAAATCAATTGATCTTAACAATTCCCCGTTTGAAATTCCTGAAAGTATGAAGGAAAAATTTAGACAAGCTGCTCAG
Organism: Pseudoalteromonas sp. APC 3358; assembly: GCF_030408075.1. Taxonomy (NCBI): domain Bacteria; kingdom Pseudomonadati; phylum Pseudomonadota; class Gammaproteobacteria; order Alteromonadales; family Pseudoalteromonadaceae; genus Pseudoalteromonas; species Pseudoalteromonas sp. APC 3358. The sequence continues at coordinate 39,499 of NZ_JASDCE010000013.1, read as the reverse complement.
AATAAAGGTGATTTTGCTCTGCCAGATAGCAGTAATAGTGCTATGCAAGAGATGACACCTGCGCAACGTGAACAAATGAAAGTAGCGGTTGATAATGTTAAAGCAAGAACAGAAGAAATGAAGGCAAAGGGTTGGTTAGATGCATTTGATAAAGAAACGGTGAACAAGCAAGTTGATCAATACCGAGCGTCTGCGCAAATGCTTAGTGAGCAATCCACCAGCTCTCTTGAGCGTGCGTTACATGAGCATGCTGGACTAACAAAGGAACAAGCTAGCCACTTTAATGCAAGTGCTGACACACCAAAATCACGCCAAAATGAAGCCAATGAAAAAGCTATATTTATTAGTTTTTCAATGGACAGAGAAACAATAAAAAATATTATCTATTTAGCCAAAAAGGAAGGAGCTGAGGTCTATGTAAATGGGCTACACCCACAACATAAAATGGTTAATGAAACGATGATGTTACTGCGCGAAATTGTTCAAGGCATTGAAGAACCGCCTATTGTTCGCTTTAACCCAACTGCCTTTAAAAAGTACGATGTAAATTCAGTACCTACGATTCTTTATCGTGAACTTGATAGATATATCATTGCCTCGGGTGTGACTAGCTTTGATTGGTTAGAAATGGAATATAAAAATCAAACCGAAAGCGTAAATTATGGTGTAACAGGCCCTGTTAGCCAAGTTATTGAAAAAAGCATTATTGATGAAATGAAAGAGCGCATGGCTAATTATGATTGGAAAGCTCAGCGTAAGCGCACAATAGATAGTTTTTGGTCACGACAAGATTATACCCCACTCCCTAGAGCCACCAGCACAGAAGAATGGTTAATTGATCCAACAATATCGGCATCAAAAGATATAAGCACACCGCGTGGCGAACTGATTGCTAAGCAAGGCTCAGTAATGAACCCACTTAAAGGCCATGGTGTTGGCTTTACGACAGTTATATTTAATGCGACTGATATTAAGCAAGTTGAATGGGTGTCTAAAAAGTTAAATGAAATGAATACGGTTGGCCAACTGATGTTAATCACCTCACAAGTGAGTAAGCAAAAAGGTTGGGCACATATTGAAGCTCTACAAAATCAGTTTAAACAAAAAATATTTTTAATGCCAAAAGAACTGGCATCTCGATTCCAACTATCCGCCTTACCAGCAGTCGTTAAAACTGATTTACAAAAATCAATGCTACACGTTACACAATTCGATATTAATGAGGAAGATAAATGAAAATTATACCCGCTTTATTTTTCGTGGCCGTCGGCATCTGGATAACTTACACATACCCTGATGTTGCCAAGCAAGCATACTCTTACATAGTTGTAGGTGTTAACTGGGCGCTCGCAATGCTCAATGATTTAAGGGGGGCTTAATGTCATTCTTTAATATTAAAAACTGTTACAAAAGTGGAATGACCAAAAAAATAATGTATACAGCATTATTCTTTTTAGCTCTTATAGCTTGTACTGCAAAGGCTGAAGATGTAATTCCTAGCGGCGGTGGCACTGCTACAAGTACCGACGGTGTAGGTGCTTCATCTGTGATTTGTGAAGATGCAAACTTATTTACGAGTGTATTTACAGGCATTTGCTGGGATTGTTTTTTAGATAACGTTTCATTACTTGGTATTGGTAATCCTCCAGACGGTGCAGCGCCCCGCTCTCCCGTTTGTGCGTGTGAAGATAGAGCCGGTGTTCCTCAGATTGGTTGGCCGCTTGCATTTTGGCAGCCACAACGAGTAATTGAAGTTACAACTATCCCTTGGTGTAGTGGTGGTTTGGGCGGTATTAGGTTGCAAAATAGCTATGAGGGGCTTGGTCATTCAAACGAAGCGCCTAAAGATGGCACACGCTCTACGAGTGGCTTTTATCAATATCATTACTATTCATACCCAATAATGGTGATGCTACAAATGTTTGTTATGCCTTCATGTAGCTCTGAATATGTTGACTTTGATTTAATGTATCTGAGCGAAGTTGACCCATTGTGGCACAATGATTTACTTGCTCTACTGTTAAATCCAGAAGCAATTATATTTTCTAATCCAATTGCACAAGCTTATTGCTCTTTAGATTGTGTTCGCGCAACAGCTGATGCACCGATTGAGTCCTCATTTCCTTGTGCCGGTTGTGATGGAAACTTATACCCGTTAACAGGCTTTGTATATCCTCAACCAGACCAAGTAGCAGCAACGTCATTAATATCGCAAAGAGCAATTGCTTCACTACATCGTAAAGGTTTAGCTAGAAAGACTATGGGGCCTGAAGCTCAATGTGAGCCTACGTGGGCACCAATGACACCTAGATCTCAATATAAATTCTCTATGCTGTATCCAATACCTGAATCAAGCACTACACCAGTACCTAATTTTGAAGTAGATGATGAACTCACTGGTCCCGATTCTATTCAAGCAACAGCTGGTGAAGGTGAAAGCATAGAGGCGTATGAAAACTGTTGTCATCCTATGGGTATGTCTACAGCGCGTTGGTGTGTCCCCGTTGGGGGAAGGAAACGACCAGGTAAAGATAAAACGTTTTTATATCTAATTTGGAACTATCGTGATTGTTGTGTAAGAGATTTACCCGGTGGTGGTGGTTCTGGCGGCACAGAGGGTGGTGAGTAATGATAAAAAATATAGGGGTCTATGGTTCTCTTATCATTTCTACGATGCTAATAAATTCTAGTGCGTTAACGGTAGGTATGCTTTTAAGTACATACTCAACATCAAGTTACGCTCAAGATGAAGACAAAATACTAAAGGACTTAGATAATAAGTACGATATTAGTAATCCGTATCGCCATAATTTAGAAAGCAAAACCTATGATTTAGCGCCGCGAGCTTCAAGGGATATGACAAGCCAGCTTGAGACTATGATCCTAAAGTCTAACTCAAGGACAAACACGCTTGATATAAAAGGTACGACAGGCGCAAATGCGGATATGACAACGGCAGTGAAGAATGCAAATGCCGTTAGCTCTACCCAAATAATGCCCAGTGTTGACCCTACTACAAATGACGTAAATGTTAAGTTAAACAAAAGCCGAGCTTTTGAAACGTACCGCGATTCAAGTGGTGCAATCAAAGTAAGGCTTAAACCAGGGGCAGACTCTTCACTTTCACCTGTAAGCGTATCAGCAGATGAAATATATTCTTCTGAATTAAATCACGGACAAACAAAATGGGAAGGTGAAGGAACGTATGAAGATGAAGATGCCTTTTATCAAGCTGGCCGTGATTCTAATGCGAGACTTAGCTCAACGGCTAACAATACAGGCGAAGCTGTTGCTTATCGAACAGTTTTAAGTAATGCCCAATCGGGCGCACAACAAACTGTGCCCGATGCAATAATGGCACAAAGCTATGCAACATTAGATGAATTAGAAACTGGCGGTGCTGGTTTCTTTGATTCATGTGGATCAACAACTGTCGCTAAAAGTGGAAATTTATACGCCCCAAATATTGAAGAGAGGTTTTGTCAAAGGATACAAAAAGATAATCCATTTCACTGTCAAGTAAAGCGAGCCGTCCCTGTTATTTCAGATGCAGTGCTTACTGTAGCAGGTAAAGGGCGAAATATATTAACAGTAGAGTTTAATCTTCAAACAGGAATTGTTAAAGCCATAGAACCAACGGATTCGATTGCCTTTGATTTTAATGTAGCTGCAAATGATGCCTTTAAGAACATGTGTACAACTGATCCAGATGCAGTTTTTAGCCGTGTTACATTAGATACTTGGGAAGGAACTAGCCTGCCGGGTAAAATAGATAAATCTACGATAATTACTGAAGTTCAAGCGCCAAGCTGTGCAAATGGCTTAGTGGGTATAATTAGCATTAAAGATAAAACAACGGAGGAAACCGGAGATACAGATTGGATTCTAAATGCTCAAGCAAAATATAGATTTGTAGGCCAGCTTGGTGAAGATACTCAAATTCCAGAAGGGTGCTATGACGCGCTTACAAGTGAAGATAAAAAAACAAAGGGACTAACTTCTTTCCCACCAGATCCAATTACGGGCGAATTCGAAGTAAATGGACAATGTACGTTTACTGGTTACCAGACAATACAAGGTGGCTTACAGGGGTATGATGAAGAAATGCTAGCCTCTACCCAGCCATGGTATGAAGGCGATATAGAAAATATATCGTGGGAAGTTAACTTAGATGGATATACTTGCGATCCCTTTAAAGGTGAAAAAGTATGTACTAACGTTGAGCAACCCGATGGCTCGGTTGCTGAGGTGTGTAGGTCGTGGGACGAAATTCAATCTACAGGTGGTACGTGTGAAGCTTATGAGGAAAAAGATGAATGCGTCGAAATTAAAACTGAGTGTACAGATGGTTTTACCATTGACGGTTGGAATTACTGCGTAAATGAAACAGTTACCTATGAGTGTGATACAGGCTATGACGTTGACTTTGAATACGAGACAACTGAATCATCATGTGAAGGTATGTTGCCATGTTCAGGTGGTGAATGTAGCTGGGGTGAAAAAGAAGAAAACGAAAACTTCCTTAAAGCTGCGGCTATAGCAAACGTTATGGAGCAAATACCAGGCGAAGCTTCGTGTGATGTGCCGGGCGATTTATCAACCTGTCGTATTTTTGAAGGTGAAAGGCAATATTGCTCATGGGCTACTGCTTCAGACTGGGGTAATGACTGTTGCGAAGCACCGGAGGGTATCGACTTTCTTGATTACCTAAACATGACACAAATGATGCTCAAGTTTGAAAATCAGCAAATGGGTGGTGTGTTTTCAGAGCCTGCCGCAGAGGCTATTAATGGGGCCTGGTCTACGGTATCTGACTCAGTGACTTCTACAAACGCTTGGGAAAGTGTTAGCTCATTTTATACTAGTGCCGTGGAAACAGTTACAGGTAATGTTGCAACCGCTGTACCGGGAGCGGCTAGTGGTTCTGCAGGAGCTGCTGCTTCAACTGTAGCAGAAGCGGGCTTAGGTCCTATGACACAATATATATATCAACTAATTTATGACGCTTTACCAGAAGAGTTGGGTAAACTTATGTTCTCAACAGCTGTGTCAACTGAGGCAGGAAGTGATGCAGTTGTTACTGGTTTAAGTGATGGGATGGCAAGCGCCGCTAACTTCTTGGGTGCGGTAATGTTTTGGTATTCTATGTATCAGTTAGCACAACTGGTTGGTTCTTTATTAACAGCATGTGATGAAGTTGATAGTGATACGGCACTTAAACTTGAAATGCGTCAATGCTATGCGGTGGAAGATAAATATTGCGCTAAAGAAGGCCTAGGAGTTTGCTATATGAAAAGGCAGGATTATTGTTGTTATGGCTCTATTTTAAGTCGAATAGTTATGGAGCAAGCTCATGTATTGCTGAGTAAAGATATGACAGAGTGTTCAGGGTTAACGCATGAGGAACTACAAGCACTAGACTTCAATCAAATAGATCTAAGTGAATGGATTGGCGTAATGATTGAGTCAAATTTAATTCCCGAGTCGAATCAAGATGATTTGAGCGCTGGTGGTAGGTATGAAAACACTGAATACAGAGAGACACCCACTGAAAGGACTCTACAAAGAACAAGCAATGCCGCTGAGGGAGCAAAGGCTATTAAGGAAAAAATGAACGAACCATTGGATTGTTCAAAGTACCCGCGTCCACAAATTTGTGAGTTCGGGTTTACCCTTGGTAGTGAGGAAGGCGGCTGATATTCGTTAGGATGAAAAAATGCCAGCCTTAATAGGCTGGCAACTAGAGTAAAATGAATAACTAATTTAGAAAAATATTAGTTTAATTTAAAAGAAGAATTTTCTTTAGTGAATAAATGCATTGTGTCGTTATGGATTACGTAAGGAGCTGGAACAGTGTATTTAACCCCACTACCCCAACGACCGAATGTTTGTGGTACTACCGCAAAACCTGAAGTAGCAATAGCCATATCAGTGAAACCTGCATACCCACCATGGAAAGTTACTGTAACAACACTTTTTTGTTCACCCTGATAGTTTACCTTTCCAGTTACCTCTATGTTTACTGGCGTAGAGCATGAGCCTTCGTATTCACGTTTTACGTTAATGAATTGCCCAGAGTTATTAGCAAGATCATACTTTAATTTTGGCTGCCCTGTTTTATCACACAGCGCTCCATCAAACATAAACATAAAGTTGTTATCTCTGCCATCAGCACTAAGCCTCATAATCCCAATGTAATTGGAATTTTCTATTTTTTCAAAAGTTTTTGTTAATCCAGCTTCTACAACTTTTACTGCTTCAGCATCAACATTAGGGTTAGCTAAATCACCTAAAAAAACAAGCATAGGTTTCCAATTAAAAGCTCGGTCTGCTTCTGATTGAGCGCCCATGCTACCAGCTAAATCGATTAAGCCACCTGTTAGGAAAGACATTGCATACTCTGCCCCAACTAATGCACCATTAGCTTTGAATTGAGCCTCTTCTGGTAACGCTACATCAGACAAACCTGCGGTTTTACGTGTCATTTTAGCCACATTTAATGCAAAGCTAGCATCATCGTCAAATTGATAAACTTCATTTGATTCCATTGTTATAACTGGTGGCTGAGTAGACATACAAGCTGCCAATGAAAGCGTTGATAGTGCTAAGATTGATTTTTTTATGAAGTTCATTTTTTTAATCCAAATGTTTAATTGTATGTATTAAAACATATTTGTAGAAATAGGCCACCGATTGAAATCAATATTAGAGATTATATGAGATGTAATCGCCATAGCTCTTCTATTTCAAATACTTTTTTAGTATAGGTATCTTGAATTACGCCACCAGCGGTGACTGTCACATACAAAACTCTACTAAGCCCACTTATCTGGCGATACTTAAATGAAGCATGGCAACCAGCTACTTTTTTTATTGCTTGTGAAAGCTCGTCAATGCTCTAACAAAGAAAATCTTCTTTGCCTATTGTTTGAATTTTAATCATTGCTGTAATTCATCCAATACAAGTCCTGTCTTAAATTGAGAAACATGACTTCGCAATATGAAAGATAATTTAATAAGTTGACGCTCTTGCGGTTTTGCCTTGCCACTTTCCCAATTAAGGTAATCGCTTACTTGTACATCTAATTTAGTGGCAACAGTTTCTGCCGAAAGTAACTGCTTCTCTCTTTGTGATTTGATACGTCTTCCAAGAATGCGACTGTATTTGTTCATATACATATTTATCCTACTTCGAATTTACAGAGGTCATTTTTACCTATTGTAAAATTTAGGCTACTGAACAGGAAATATTAGAATGTATGTTTTAGGCACTTGTAAGATTACATATGGCATTAACAAACGATCAAAACGCGGTAGTTGAACACAGAGACGAAAACAAACTTGTACTCGCATTACCCGGAAGTGGGAAAACCCATTTATCAATAGAACTGGCCAGTGAGATTATAAAGGCTAATGAAATTAATAAACTAATAATGGTTACTTTTACTCGTTCCTCAACAAAGGAAACAGAGCATCGTATTTCAAAATTAATCAGTGAAAATGACTTAAAGCGAATAGATATAAGAACGTTTGCCAAACTAATACTCGACCATGCTCGACCGTTATTAGATGGGCGTAGTTTAATAATGGGACCAACACACGATTCATTTAAACGCCGCGCAGTAGGTACAGATGAAAAAAATCTACAATTTATAGATACTCAATACCCTGTAGAATATTTAGAATCAAATGGGGATATTGGCAAGCTTTCTGAAATTTCAATAAAATATCTACAAGCACTTTGGCAGTACAAAAAAGTTGATTTAACAACATTAAGTATAGAGCTTATTTTTGCACTAAGAGCTAAGAAAATTGAGCCTTTAGATTTCACTCACATGCTGGTGGATGAATTTCAAGATACGTCAGCAATAGAATATGCTTGGATAAAAGAGAACAAAAAAGAGAATAGATCCTTTACGGTCGTGGGAGATGATGACCAAGCCATCTATTCTTGGCGTGGCGGTTTCGGTTACAAAAACATGGTTAAATTCCAAGAAGAATTTAAAGCCAAAGCTTTCCTGTTAAGTATTTGTTTTAGATGTGCACCAGAGATATTGGCGTATGCAGCAGAGCTTATTGACTATAATGTAGAACGTATGCCAAAAAGCATGAACTCTGCAAAAGATCCGGGTGGCAGAGTCGTTTTCAAAGACTATACACGTTTAGATATTGAAAAAGCACTTAAAATTGATCCAGAACGTATCCACCAATACAAAAAGGAAACTGTTACAAATAGAATCGTACCAAGTGGATTATCTTGGCATTACCGCAGAGCAATTGAAAATTATCTTAACCTCATCAATCAAAAAGTGTACGCCAATAAGCCTGATAAAGTCATTATGAGTAAAACTTCGGTACCGTTTGAATGCCAAGGCGTAGTAGCACTAGAAATAGCTCAAAACCCCAAAGGCTGGGCTGTGCTAGCTCGAACCAATAAGTTATTGGATTTGATGCAGGAAGAATTAGTTTACTTAGATATTCCTGTCGAAAGGATTGGTGGTAAATCTATATGGGAGTCACCATTGATTGTTGGTTTAGTTAGCTTATACAGAAGCTTATCGAACCCGAAAAGCATGGTGTTTATTGATGATGCACTTAGCTTTATAGGTGTACCGAATAATGTTATTAGTGAAACCCATAAGCATGTTGTAGAAGTTGGCGATATAAATAAGGTTAGCTCACTATCATTGCCAGAAAACAAAAACCTAAGTATTTATTTGGACTTGGCCAAAAACATACCCAGTAATGACGATGAAGAAGGAATAGATGAGTTTATCAGTAAAGTTTTTAATGTTGCGTCAGTAATATCAAAGGATCACGAACGCGCGGTTAATAAGCTGCGGTTAGTTTCAGACCGACTACAAGGTTATAGCGGGTCACTAAGAATGAGGGTTTCAGCCTTGATTCGACTCATGCAGATGAAAGACGAAATAGACCATAGTGATAAAGATAAGGTGATACTGGCCACCATGAATGGCTCAAAAGGACTCCAGTGGGAAAAAGTATGGGTAATAGATGTTGAAAAGAATAGAGTACCAACAAAATTTAGAGGCGATAGCGACAATGAGGACAGTAAGTTAGCATTTTTGGAAGAAGAAAGGCGTTTGTTATACGTGGCGATCACTAGGGCTGAGTCACTTTTACATATAAGCTATCGCCAGGGCAAGCACTCGCAATTTATAGAAGAAATGCAGCCAGCTTAGGCGTTTCTTTAACGGAAGTAGTCTTTTATCAGCGAGGTCAGAAAACCATTTGGCCTTGCTTCAATTTTTTAAATAAAAAACAGTACAAGCATTGTAAAAAAAGTAAATGCGTTATATATTCGAAATTCGCTACGGCGACAAACCCATTTTCGCTACGGTGAAAATAAATCGCTACGGCGATAAACCCCCTTTCGCTACGGCGAAAATAAATCGCTACGGCGATAAACCTCTTTCGCTAAGGCGAAAATAAATCGCTACGGCGATACCCTTTTCGCACCCGCGAACGGTTTGGCTAAGCCAAAAAAATGAATTTAAATAAGAATACCAACCCCCCTCCCCCAGTGAGCATTAGCTTATCTGGTATTTGTCATGCTTAAAATTTATTGAAAACATAACTGCCTAGTTATGTCCTTAATAATTTTTACCGTTTTTTTTAACTGAAGTTTTTAACTTCGACTCCTTGCATGGAGTATAACCCTTAGCGGCTTTACATCCCTGTATCGCGACGGTTCAACCTTTTTAGGTCAATGAATCATATGCTACGGCATCAACCCCAAACCCAACCAAATAGTCCAGCTATTTGTAAATTAAAAAAACGGAGAGTAACCACTCATGCGAAAACTTAAAAAAAGCGCACTAACCCCTAAGGCAAATAAAAACATCTTTAGTAATTTTTTCAACCTCGTTGGATTAGTTAATAAATGTATTTATCTGCCGACCTATTTAGTTTCAAAATTTTTTCATAGCGAAAATTTCTTTGGGCGACTCGTAGTTTTGTTTATCTGGCTTTTGAATGTAATATTTTTAATGTTTATTTCATCTACCATGACAAGCACAACAGGCTTATTAACCAATTTTAGTAACTTTATTGTTTCGTTTGGTCTTTTAAGTGCAGTTCCCGTTTTAATTATTCAATTTAGAAAAGACTCTTTTTAAGTTTAACCCCTTAAATCGTAACTAAATAAACCCAAGGCAAATAAAACACCATTAGCTACCCATTCAACCTCGTTGAATTTGCTCGTTAATACTTTTATTTTCCACACCATTTAGTTAACACACTTTCATATCAAACAATATTTAACCCTGCTGTACTGATTATCTTAGTTTTGACTGTAATATTTTTTCTATTGCTTTCACTACCACGGCTATCTTTACGCACTTATTAACTAACCCTAACAATATTTATTCTTTTGTTTTGTTTAGCTCTTTAAGTTTGGTTTTTTGTTTTTGTTTTAATTTTTGAAAGTTTTCTTTTTAAGTCCAACCACTTAAATCGTAACTAAATTTAACCCAAGGCATCAGCCTAAACCCTACGGGAGTATTTATTCACTCCTTTGGGGTGCATGTACTCCCGTTTTTTATATCCCGGAGAGTAACCATGCAAACCCATGCAAAGAAAAATAAAGTTAACCACCTAGACAAAATTGAATGCGTTTATCGTATACAACACCACGGCTCTACTATTAAAGCTTGTGCTAAACGTTTTGGTGTTACTGATAAAAAAGTAATTAGTTGGCTTTCGATGCACGAAAAAGGTGAACTTATTAAGCAACATACTCAGTGGTCACCAAGTTGGAATAAAGAAAATGTAATTCAACATCCGTTGGATTTAGATATATTGCAGGCAATTAAGCGGGGAAATCCCACTTATGAAGACTCAATTATCTCTTTGTTCGACCCTGAACTTGATGCAGTTAATTGTATATCTCATGTTGAATGGAAAGATGAGGAAATTGAAAGGCTATGCTTATGGATGGTTGATCGTTCTTTAGAAATTCTTCGTGATGTTGCTGTTGATAGCGACGACTTAATTGTTGAGCTTGAGTTCGTTAGTTCTAACTATTTTGCTTTGATTTGTAAAGCGTTTGGCTTTGATCATGTTGAACTCCGTAAAGGAATTTATCATGAGCTTAGACTTCGCGGCGTAAATGAATTTGCATTAGAAATGTTAGAAATATCAGCTGTATATACTCGTTCTGGAGTTACTTATGTTCCTAAAAGGGAATACTAAGCATTCTCTAAACAATGTACTTACATGCGTATATAAAGTTCTAAACCCTTTATTTAATCTTAAAGATTAAATTTAAAACCCTAATCGGGGATAGTTTTCCCTGATAGGGAAGATCTATCTCCAAAAAACTTAATTCCTTTTGGAGAGTAACCATGTCAAACACAAACACGGCAGAAAACGTAACAGAAATTCAATCAGCAAAAGTAAACTACAACGAATTAGAGAAAGTCGATGCACATAGCATTTTCCCTGATTTTTTCACTCCCGGTGAAAGAAGTCTTACTCGTCGTAAAAATCGTCACCCTGATTGTCAAGGCTCTAACAAGTATTACATTCCGACAGAAAAGACGCTTAAACGCTTATTATCTTGGTGGATGGCGCCTGTTCAACTTCAAACTTTTGGTTTGCATGGTGAGACAGGTACAGGTAAAACTGAAATGTTACTTTTTGTAGCAGATCACTTAAATGAACCTGTATACATGGTTAAATGTCACGGTAGCTTAATGCCAGAAGATTTAGAGGGTTCACGAGTTCTTATGAATGGTGAAACACCTTTTAATCCTGGTCCAGCTGCTAAAGCTTACGCTAGCGGTGGGTTAGTAATTTTTGATGAACTTGATAAGGTAAATCGCAACACTGGTGCTGCGATTCATGGATTACTGGAAGGTAAACCTTGGCCTATAGAGCAAATTGGAAAAACACTAACTAAACACTCATTGTGTCGTATCGTTGCCACAGGTAACACGACTGGTGAGGGCGGCTCAGAGTTCTACACTTCTTCACAGAAGTTAGATGATGCCTTACGTTCACGTATTGGTTGGTACAGAACGTATTACCCACAACCAGCACAAGAGTTAAAAATAATACAAAAGCAATTCCCAGCAATCCCATATGCTCTCGCACACAAGATGGTCTTAGTCGGTAACGAATTAAGAAAATTACGTGTTGGTGATGATGGTAAAGGCATTGATGATCCAATCGGTTGTATTTTTAGTACACGAACATTGGTTAATTGGGCTTTTCATACGATGGTATTTGGTAAAGATGCGGAATGGCGCGAAGCCTTAGATTTCTCTATGCAAGGCGGTGTTGATAGTGATAGCCAAGAAATAGTTGATGCAGTATTGCAGCGACTATTAGGTTTAGATCTTGATAAACCAAGTGGAGAAGTTTTTGCCTCACACGCAAAAAAGTAACAAGCTCTTCCATAAAACCGGTAGCTAGTTTTTACGATATGACAGACAGTTTAGATTGTTCCGTTTTTGAAGCTCATGAGTTTCCAGACGGTTCATTTAAAGCAATGTCTATCGGTACTAATGCTAATGGAAAGAGATTATCGGTTACATTTAGTTGCGTTGGAGTATTTACTGGTCTTAATAGTATATACAGAAAAGTTAGTGATATTGAGTGGGTGGATAACAATACGCATCTTGATGATGTTGTTACACACTTTACGATTAAACACAGCACTGAATACAAAGGACAAGAAGCGGTTGAATTAGGCTTTCTAGCATGTAAGCCGTCTTCGTACCCAACAGAGTCTTTCGATGTTATTACTTTAAGTAAAAGCAAAGATGAACTTTGGGCCATTGGTCACTTTAATAATGCTCTTTATGTTTTTTACAAAAAGAGCAAACGTTATGGTGATTATTGGATACCGCAAATAGTAGATAGTAAAGTTTCTTCAAGAGATCGTATTCAAGAAAAGCTGGATGATGGTTATTTAACTACCATTAATAGCTTTGAGTTCGATCACAAAACTAGAAACTTAGAATATTGTAAGTAGAGGCTAACACCTCTAAACCTAAACCCTACAGGGGCATAATAGCCCTGAACAGGGTTGTTATGCTCCGAATTTATCAAACCCCCCGGAGAGTAACCATGACAACCCAAACATATACAGTCGATTCAGCAAAAGAAGCTTCTAAACTAGCCGCAAGCAATGCCAACTTAGATATTAAAAGTGGCGCTTGTTTAATTTCAGTAGAAGTTCAAGGAGCATGTGGCGAAAGTATTATCTCTGATAGTAAATCGTTAATAGATGGACAAGTGCTCGACTCTGAGTTGCTTTCAGGTACTAAGCTACGCTGGTTCCCGAAAGAAAAACTTAGATTTGTTAGTAAGTGTTCAGCGCAAGCTCGTCGTGCTCTTAATCAACGAGGTATTAGCTTTGCAAAAGGCGCTACCCTTGTACCAATCAGTCAATTAGATGATTTGATTACAGAGTTACATGAAATTGATACTGAGTTTAAAGCAGAAGTGCAGAACCTTAGAAGTGAGTATGAAAACACCATTGAAGACCATATTTTAAATAACAAGCCTGTAGAGGCCTATATTAGAAAATGTTCAGATGAAGCCAGCAAATTTGCTAGTCGATTCACATTCAAGGTGCACCCACCAATGGCAATTCAACCTCTTTTTGATGGTGATGAAAATGTTATCGCTGAGGAAGCTAGTCAAACTTTGTTTGATGAAATTTCTAGCGAAGCAGCTGAAATCTATCAAAAGTCGTTTCTTATGGCAGAAAAAGCAACAAGCAAGAAGTTAAAACCAGTTTACGCTCTACGCGATAAATTGATCAATTTATCTTTCTTGGATTCAACTGTTGCCCGTGTAGCTGAGCGCTTTTCTGAAGTGCTTAATGAATTACCTTTGACCTACCCTTTAATGGGCGGTGATTATCACAAAGTTTGTCATTTTTTGACACTTGTAAGTGATCGAGCAAAAGTAATTGCTTATGGAAAAGGTGGTGATGAGCTAAGCGAAGTTGAAGAAATAGAGGAAGTTGAAGAAGTACCAGAAGTGGATAATGCGTTAATTGCAGAGTCTAGTATAAACACTGAAGATAACCCTTTCAGTGATAACCCATTTGGAGAAGCAGTAGAACAATCAAGTAGTGACCCATTTAACTCTGAATTCATAGTTCAGCAGGAGAATGTGGCTATTGATAGTTTTGCTTTTGATGGTTGGTAATTAATTTTATCAATTGTTAGCACCAGTAAAAGCCTAGCGCTTTTGCTGGTGGCTTACTCCCTAAAAACACTTTTTTTGGAAAGTTTTTTTAAAGATTAAGAATATAAACCCACGCGGGTACACCTACCCGCTTGGGCATGGTTGTACCCCAAATTTAGATATTTTGGAGAGTAACCATGAAAACCGATTTAAAGAAAATGCTTGAAGGTAAAACTATTAAAACTGTAGTCCGTGGAGATTACGTTTTTAAAACAGTTGAACATGAAGGTAAAGATATTGTTGTAGGTGTTCGTTCAGTCACTACTAATAGTTCTCGAAGAATTGAGAGTAGTGAACTAGTAACTGCATAACCACCATCCAAGCTCGCTTTTGCCCGCTTGGGTGGCGAGCTTTCTTTTTACCGGGTCACGGTGATCACCAATACACCTGAGACTCGGATGTATTGGGATCACCGTGATTTCGATATATGAGGAAGTAATATTATGAACTACAACAATTTCGACAAAATTAACCATGTTAAAGCATTAGTAGACCAAAGTGGCGGTTGGGAAAGTGTTCTTTCAAACTACCATGGTTTAGCGCAATCATTTGAAAAAGGTACTAGGCAGCAGCCTTGTCCTTTAACCGGTGGTGGCCGTACTAAGTTTAGATGGTTTCGAGACTACAGAGATACAGGTGGGGCATATCATAATGATGTTGGGCCTTTACCAGATGGTATATCAGTTGTGTCTTGGTATGTAGGGTGTTCTGTTTCACAGGCTTTAGATGAAATTATACGTATTTGTGGCGGTGACTTATCACGAGTTACTGAATCAGATGCAGCTAAAGCACAACGTAAGCATACCCAACAAAGCGCATACAAAACGTCAGAAGAGGCCTTAGCAAAAGCTAAAAAAGTTCTTAGGAACAATAAAGCTCAAGCTAAGCCAATTTTGAACACTCATGCGCAAGATTACCTTCGCAATCGTGGTATTAATTCGGACCTTACTAATATGTCTGATTTGGGCTTTCATCCAAAACTTGCATATAAGGAAAGCGATGAAACAAATTGGCAGCACTTCCCCGGAATGCTTGCCATGGTACGTGATGTGAACGGTAAACCTGTCACTATGCACCGCACTTTTCTCGACACAAAACTACCGGTTAAGGCAGATATTATGCGCAGCAAAATGATTTTTGCGCCTATATCTGATGTTCGAGGCTGTTCTATTCAATTAGACCAACCAATAGACGTAGGTTTTGGAGAAAAAGTTATAGGTATAGCTGAAGGCATTGAAAATGCACTTAGTGTTCGTGAAGCTACAGGAACTCCTATGTGGGTCGGTATTTCGGATCGTTTAATGGAAGCTGTTAAGTTTCCAGATGACGTTACGTTTGTCCTAATTTGGGCTGATATTGAACCTAGTGGGGCTGGTCTTGCTGCAGCGAAGCGCTTGAAGGAACGTTTGGAAAAAGAGGGCAGAAATGCAGAAATCTTTGTACCAAATTGTCCTGAAGGTGTTGATAAAATTGATTGGAATGATGTTTATCAGTCAAAGGGCTTTGATGGTTTTCCACCAGCTCTTAGGCCGGAATTTCAACTTGATACTGGAGTTGTTATTCATGATTAAAATCATCACTTCGTCGCGTCAACATCACAGCGTAGAAAGCAAAGGCACAATACTTCAGAGTCTTGAACAAGGCTCCGTTGTACACAAGTCACAGTGTAGAACTGGAATTTGTGGCTATTGTAAGTGCAAATTAAAGTCGGGTTCAGTGACTTACGTCACTGAGCCTTTAGGCTTTATGTCAAACGATGAAATCTTGCCATGTATATCAATTGCTAATGGAAATATAGAAATAGAGAACTGAAAAGGGAAGTCCTTTTTGGTCCTCTATTTTTCATTTTATTGTTTCTCTAAGCAGTAAAACGAAAAGCAGATGATATAGAACTTAATAGCTCCGGCTATAAACCCTTAAATAAAACCCTATACGGCTTAGCCGTTAAACCCCCTATGGAGAGTAACCACCCATGAAATCAAAAAACAGAGTTATAAAAGTAGCTAGAGTATTATCAAAGTTAATGAGTGACAGAGAAGGTATTAAGGTCACTGTTGGTGGTAGTACGGCTTATAGTTGTGGTGGAAGAATTAATATTCCATTTGGCGATTTTACTGATCCAGATTATGTGTCTATGACGCATGGTTATATTGATCATGAAATTGGCCATGAAAAACACACCAGTTTTTCAATCAACTTTAAGAGTAAGTTACATTCAAATTTATGCAATATCTTTGAAGATGCACGAATGGAGAAGTTAGTAGGTTCAGAGTATCCAGGCGCTAAGTTAAACCTTGAAAAACTTGTTTTAATTGCAATTAAGAAAGGCTTGTTTAGTGAACCAGTGAGTTCTGATAATCCGTTATCACTAGTATTAACATACTGCTTATATAAAGGCCGTGTACTTGGTGCAGGCAACCTTTGTCTAGATCAATATGCTGAACAAGCTTTAGCGTATTTAAAAGCAACCTATGACAATAACTTTATACATAGTTTAACTGAAATAGTACATGGAATTACAAACACTCGTAGTACGCGTGATTGTGCAGATATGGCTTGGAAAGTTATTGAGCTTATGAAAAGTACAGATGAAGAGGAGCAAGAAGAACCTGAAAATGGTGATGATAGCGACGATTCAGAAAGTGATGAGCAATCAGATGGTGAGCAATCAGATGGTGAGCAATCAGATGGTGAGCAATCAGACGATGAGCAATCAGACGATGAGCAATCAGACGATGAGCAATCAGACGATGAGCAATCAGATGGTGAGCAATCAGACGATTCAAGTACGGATACTAATGGAAATGAAGCCTCTGCTGAAGACCAAGAAAACGGTAATCAAACTTCACGAATCATTAAGTCAGTTATAGATGCTATCGAAGACGATAATATTGAAGTACCTGACTTTCATGAAATGATAGCCGAAGAATTGAGACAAGAAGCAGAAAACTTTAGCCCTTCTGAAGATGATTCCGAACTCCGAGATATATTTAGTAATACGTTACCTGTAACGACTAAATGGAAAGAGATGGGGTTACCTTTTAATAATCCTGAATTAATACCCAGTGCAGGCAAGGCGGTTTACCGTACCCTACACAGAGCGTTAATTGATGACACAGAGGAGTTGAATGGTTTTAGAAATCGTGGCCGAAAATTATCTAGCAAAAAACTAGTTGGATCGGTTTTAGGTGATGATCGCATTTTCAAAACACCAGTAATAGAAAACGAACTGAGCGCCGCTATTAGTATTTTAATAGATGCGTCAGGTTCTATGGCTGGTGGCTATCAAGAGATTGCTAACGCGGTAGCATTAGCAATGTCTAAGGGTTTGCAAAGCTTACAAGTTACAAATGAGATTGGTTTTTACTCGTCTGAGATGTGCCTATATATAGCAAAACCTTTCAACCAAAAATATATCGATGTAAAACGCTTTCAAGTTTGTTCTGATTTATACACTCCAAGCGGTGAGGCAATGAAGTCTGCATTAATGAGACTAAATAGCCAATCTGAAGATAAGAAGTGCTTATTCCTCGTAACTGATGGTGAGCCTAGTTGTCCGGGGTCATTCATTGAGGCCTTAGAGCTGGCAAAGATATTGGGTATAAGCATAGCTGTATTAGGTGTGGGTATGACTAGAGATAACATAGATGGTTTAGACGATAAATACTTTACGAATCTAGAGTGCGTTTCAAACCTAAAAACTGCGTTATCAAAAATAGTAAAATCAAACATATTTTAACTCTGTAAAATATCGTATGTAGGAGCGTGTTATGGATGGAACAGAAATTGTTTCAGGCTATGCAAAAACTGTTGTTCAAGTTATTGCAGCTACTGTATGTGGTGAAATTATTCATCAAAGTGATTTGACATCATTAGATATTGAAGTAGGAAGTTTCTACTGCGCTGTATCTTATGGTGAACAGATAACTCGTACTGAGTTAAAGCATTTAGATGCATTGATTATTGAAAACAACCCAGCATTATCGGGTTTGATTTTTAATATTTACAATGAAGCTAATAACTTTTTAGAGCCGATTTATGATCTTACTGAATCAGTAAGTGAAATAGATTACTTAGCAGAACAATACGAAATACATTCTCAGCATTAATATGAGAATTAACACCGGCAATTAAATAATTGCCTTAAACATTAACCCAAAAGGGGGTCGCTCTCCCTTTTGGGATTGCTCCCCCTCAAATATGAGGATAAGCAATGAGTAATAATAAGAAAAACTTCGACCAGATACTTGTTGAACTTGTTCTGATGGCTATATTAGTTGGTTTCATACCCAGCTTAATTGTAGGAGCTTTAGAAGACTCTTTTGGAGTTTGCATAAGCCAAGTTGCAGATGTGTGCCACCAGTTACAAATTCAAGGTTTAGTTAAAGCTATAGGAGCATTAATTTGTTCTGTAGCTGCGGTTGTCGTTTCATTTACTATTTCAAAGCAATACAACAAAGAGGACAAATAATATGGACACAAGTATTTATCAAATAGCTACGTTAATTGTGGTTTTGGTGACATTCAGCACACTTGCTGGAGGTCTTTACTTGGTAGCCAATAGGTCTTCTAGTTGATTTTGAAATAAACCTGTTTAATTAAAGCGTCCTTTAGGGCGCTTTTTTTTGCTTAAATTTTACTGCCGGAAAACCAATTTGTTAAACACTAATCTAAACCAGGAGTAGTGTAGAAATGTTCCTTCCAGCTTTTATCTTTTTTCCTCCAAGTTCCATCAATTCTGGGCACTCTATTTAAACACTCAACCCAATCAGCTAATGACGGCACGTATTCAGTATCGGGCATAGCGATAGGCCGCTTATTAATGAGAACGCATTCACTTAGATAGCGAATAACATGTTTTTCCATTCCAGTTAAATCCCTATTGAGCTCTTCATCCTCAACGTGGGGCTTAGAAACTAAGTCAAGTTCAGGGTCAAAGCTTACATTGCACTCAGCAAGAAAATCGATTTCGGCTTGGTTTTTCTTTCTTGGCACTGAATGCGATGTAAATATACTGAGCCTACCTAATCCATTGGCTTTGTCTTGAGCAGACGGGAATAATTGTGGGTATGTAAGGTAGACAAGTGCAAATGCCTCATCTTCTTCATAATATTCACTATTAAGGGTTAGATGTGAGGGAATAGCATCACCACGCTCTTTCGTTAGTTTTAAACCACCATGCCCGGCAGTCTTAACAACCATTATTCCATCTGCGAGTTGTCTTTGCTCTACTATAAGCCCCCATGGTGAGGTCAGCTCAAGTATCGCTCTTCGGTCTGACGGTGAATATCCAACGCCTGCATTTTCCAGCATGTTTAGCACCATGCCATGAGAGTAATTATACTTAATGTAGCGCGACAATCGTTCGCCTAGAGCTTCATGGGCGTTGTTTTCTGCTGTTATGTAAATTGGTTCATGTGGGCATGATACATGCTCTATAAGCTCATCCCACGATGCATAACCTAATGCAACAGAAAGGGCTTCATGCACTTCTTTGAGCGTTGGCGGCACTGAGTCGAAGCAGGTTACATCAAACGGTATTCCAGATTCGTTCCATTCGTAAAAAAGAGCATCAGCCCATGCACTCGCTTCTATAGAGTGAGCAGGTGTTATTTTTACGTTTTTCATAGTTACTTTCTTTTTATTTTTTATGATAAGGTTTATATTAGTTTATAGGTTGTCAAAATCAAAATACCGTAAACTGATGTATTACCTGGTTGTTAAGAGAGTAGGGTGAACAGAGTAAGTAAAGGAATAACGTGTATTATATCGCTGGAATAATTTGCTATATTTTGTTGTAAGTTATTGTTTTCAAGGCAAATAAAGAATAAATAACTCTTGTATAAAAAACACAAAAAAACCTGCTAATCAGCAGGTTTTTATCAAGGCTATTGGTTATGTTTTTCCAAGAGCGCTACTATAGCTTCTTCGATTTCTCGTTTAGCCTCTTCAGTAATTTTGTCAAATGTATAACTTACCTTTCTACCCTTTTCAGTTTTTTTAGCTGTTCTTTGATTACCCTTACAGTCAAACAGTTTAGTTGTAACCGCTTTATCCTTCGGTTTGGCAGTAAGTTTTTTGTTTGCATTTTTAATAAGAGTTAAAACAGCAATTTTATATTCATCGGCCGCAAGGTTATCATCTATGCTAATAATTTCAGTTTCGATTTCATCTATAAATCCATCAAGAAAGTTGTTACTTTCAAGTTCGTCTTGCACTTGCTTGAGAAGTTTATAGTCAGCAATAGCGAGCGTGTTCACATCAGGGAAAAGCGTTAGCATTTCCTTTTTTACCGAAGCAGCAGTGAGCGCTTTACTTATTAAGCTTTGGCTAACACCGAGCTGTTCTGCTAATGCAGTTTGATTTAAGGTTTCGCCAGTCTCATTAAAGTGATTATCTTTAATCAACTGACAACGCAAACCAATATCTCTTAAGCTATGCTCTTTTGCTGATTGAAGCTCTTTTGCTAACGCTTTCGCATCACTGACGCTTATATCTTCGCTAGAAACGAGAAGGTGAAACTCCTTAATCGCTCCTTCTTCATATAAAAACCGGGCACGCCTACGTGAGCCGTCTAATATATCCATCTTCCCATCAAGTAACCTTGCAATGGCCGGTGTATATTGTTGCGTAAGAATTGAGTTTAGATCTTGTAATGACTCAAGGGTTAAATCGTCTTGGAATCGTCCGTTAACCTCAAACGTGACGGTGGTATTATCGCGTACTTCTTCATAAGACAATGTAACAGGTGTGAATTCTACTTTTTTACCTGACTTCAAAGTCCATACTTTACTTTCCCCAACTGAACTTAAACCAAAGAACTCTTTAAGCACTGCATTTGTATTTTGATTTGAGCTTTCAATTGCAGATTTTAGATCCTTTGATAGATGCTGTATTTTACTTATTGCTGCGTCTACTATCGCATCTTCTCCACCTGGTACACCACCTGTCGGATTGTTAAAGCCACGTTTTTTTGCCATTATTTTTCCTCCTTACTGCTTTCACGCCATACTTTTGCAATATCTCTATATACCTGACTTGTTACTTCATACCCATTTACTTGAGCTTTTAGAAATGAAGATTTACTTTTGTCGTATTCACTTTTGGACATATCGAAGACAGTAGCCATTGATGCTTGGCAATTAGAAACAGCCTCAGATGCTTTAAACTCTTTTGAGTATAAATAGTCCGAGAAATCATCACACAAACCAGTCATCAATCCTGTCGTTGTTGTTGAGCCTTCTTTAAAATTAGTAAGTAACATTTTCATAAAATCGAAGCCGGGATGACCTGCTTTTTTTAAAATAGCCCACACTTGCTGAATAAATTCAAAGTAAGAACTTGTGGCATCAATATCGCTTTCAGTTACACCTAATGGGTAGATAATACCCGTCGCCGCGTAGTAAGCATTATACGTTGGGAAGCCTAGGCTCGGTGGGGTATCTATGATAATTATATCAAATTCACTTTCAACTTCATTGATGATGTTTTTTAAAATTGAATACGGGTTTTCAATTTTATTATTAATAACTTGTTCGTGAAACCAGTTGTCTAAAGCTCTATCTGATTGTGCAGCCGGTAGGATACGTAAATTTGGTATTGTTGTTGGTAAGAATGCATTTGAGATCACTTGCTGCTTTGTTTCACCTTCGTCTAGCTCATAGTTCCCAGTAATCAAATCACCAGATGATAGCTCACCTAACGCCTCTGACTTCGTAGCGTAAAAGGTTGTCAATGTTGCTTGTGCATCCATATCAATTAGGCCAATGCGAAATTCTTGATGGAACTCAGTTGCTAGGCAAGAAGCTAGTGTAGCCGCAGTAGCTGTTTTAGCTACGCCACCTTTTTGATTTTGTATCGCGATTACTTGGAGTTTTTGATTTGATCCACGGTTGAATTTTTCCGCTTTTCTCAAATCTTGAGGCATTAGATCACGTACCTTGTATATTTCTTCTAAGTCCAGTGACCACTGAGAATCATCATGTCTGCGAGGGTCGATGTTAGCTAATTTTGTGTATTTATCTATAGTAGCCGCATGCACACCTAAATAGTCTTTGCTTTCATTACGAGTAAAGTTGCGAAGTTGTTTTTGGTTATTACTCAACAATCTTCTATTACGCGCTTCTTTATGATTGGTTGCGCCTACACTTAAATTATAAAAATCTCTATCAGTTTTAGCTACTTTTTCTGAACTCATGAAAAACCTCATACTTAACAATTATTCTAGTAAAGTGATAGTACATAATATGTATAACTGTGTATACCGATTTTTGTAATGCGAGTCATTTTTTGATACATGAATCGTGCATTGGTGTGTGGGCAATTATTCCCATATATATCGCGATTCCAAAATGCTGAAAACGCAATAAAATGATTATGACTATTGAAATAAACTACTTAGTCAATTCTGTAAAGTGGATTTATCCGTGCGTAATGACGTCAGGCAACTCAGTGGCCATAAAAAATAGAGCCGATTGGTTATTGCATTTGTCATCGTGTCTTATCAAAAGACGTTTAAATGTAGAGCATGTGTTCTGTATTGATTACAGTTTTTTTGCAGAAAAGTAGAAAAGTGTCTTCATTTTTTACACTTTTATTAAACTATCATTTCTTTCTTAAACTTTTTACACATTAAATATGTATACGTCTAAAACACTCATAAATTTAATGTTGTAACAACCTGATTTAAAACACATTAAATGCTTGTTTGATCGTTTGAAAAAATGTGGCTGGCTTATTGCAGAATTGAGTATGTGACAAACAAAACAGGAGAAATGTATGTCTATTATAACAAAGCGTTATGCTTATGCTTTTGTATCAATTTTTTGCCAATTTTTTTTTACGCTGCAATTATAAAGTTTGGAAATAGTGAAGATATAGCCAGACTTGTATGTATTTTAATCAACATGATTAGTATGTATTTGTATATAAAAGCTCTTATTACAGATATAAACTATCATGGAATTTATTAACAAAATTTCGTAAAAACTGCGAAAGTTAGTGCGAAAGCTTTCGCGTTTTTTCTGTATTTAACATGGATATTTTACAGTTATTAATATTTTTATTTCTGTAAATTTAAATAACTAACTCAGTTAGTGGTTAAGTATAAAATGCAATATAAACAATGGTTTATATTTCTTATTTTTCCTTTTTGCGTCTAGTTTTAAGCTCGTTCATATTGTAATTAATTGCGAAACTATTTCCTCGCTAATGGCGAAATTGTTTCGCGATAAGAGCGATACTATTTGCCGTAATTGCCTATATGAACAAGCGTGTGTATAATTCAATCATGTTTAAAAGTAGGTAATACCAATGTCTGCAAAAACCACTTCATTAAATCACAAAAAAATGATTCATGAGTTGTGTAATAACTTAGTAAAAAAAGGTATTGAGCCTAACATTCCTATGCTTTTATCGTTGATCCCTGAAATTAAAAGCACGAGCACAGCTCATAAACACTTACTATCTTGGAAGACTATTAGGGCCCAAGAGCAAAAGGAATGGTTTGATAACAAATTTGCATTATCATCTAACTTTGCACAAACGTTTATGGATGAATTGGCGCTAAAGGAAAAAGAGGCAGAACTACGCTATAAAAACCAATTTAATGAAGCTAATAGTCAGCGTTTAATAGCCGAGCAAGAACTATCACAATTCAAAGCTGAATATGAGGCACTGAGTCTTAAGCAAGTGGCAAGCGAAACAAGGATAGAGCTACTTGAGAGGCAGTTAATGCAGAGTCGAGAGCTTGCTAATGAAAATCAAGAAAATGATGCACAATATCAAAAAACTCTGGAGGAGCTGACTCGCACGCATTCTCTGGCCGTAAAGGAGCTAGATACACAAATTGAACAGTTGAGAACAAAAAATCTGTCTAGTAGTAGGTTGAACCAAGAGCTAGTAGAAGAGCTAACTTCACAGAAAGCATTAGCTAGTGAAAGCAAGGCTCACGCACAAACGCTAGATGAAAGAAACGCTAAATTACTCTTAAGTAATGAAGCCCTTATAAAGCAGAATGAAAAAGTTAATGCAGGGCTTGAAGATGCTACCCAGGCGCTAGAAGACAATAAAAATAAAGTTAATGAACTCACCGTAGTAAAAACTGCATTACAAAACGAACTAAAAACGCTGAAAGCTTCTAATTTAGCTTTACAGGAAGAAACTGACAATTTTGAAATTTATAATAATGATATAAGCCCTAATAACATTAATTTAAATGAGATAGCGGAATCAGAAGATAAAGATTTAACTGCGTTAAATGATGCTAATTTAGCATTAAGTAAAGAACTCGAATCTGTAAAAGCTGCACTCAAAGAGACTGATGCTAAGTTACAGGATGCTTACACGCATAAGATGAACTTGTTAGTTGAAGTAAAAAAACAGAAGACAGCTATAGATTTACTATGCAAAAGAAAGTAGAAATTAGTAAATATGATTTGTTCAATATCGGCAAATGATGACCCTCTCTGGGTTGTTTTTGGTATCGTCGCTTGTGCAGCGCTTGGCATGCTTATTCTGTGGTTTGGGAATGTTAATAAAGGAAAATTGGAAGAATGATTAAAAAGATTACTGAATGGCGAGTAGGGAACACCCTCTTCATAAGATGGTCAAATGGAAAGGTTAGTGCAGTCGGCAAGTCAAATAAGTAGGTCAATAATTTCATGGTTTATATTGGAGGTATTATCAATATAAACAGTTGGTTGTAACAAACTTAGGTGTTTATTTAAATGTTATTAATGTTGGTTTTTCTATCGGTTTTAGCAACCGGCTCTTACACATTATCAAAGCTGATCAGTGGAGCGCTGGGTATGTTTGTCTTTTCTGTCTCAGCTTGCGTGTTCTTCAGTTGGAGATATTTCACTACTGATGTTTACACCAATGCCACCAATATTTTTGAAACAACTTCAAATGCATTAAGCGAGTTTAACTTGCCAGTAGCTATTCTTACGTTTGTTGTATCTATTTTTTCGGGGTTATATTTATTTGCAGTTAAGGCCACAAGCTAATAATTTGAAGGCGGAAAAGATTGCTAATCTCAGCGCGCTTTTTATATTTATAGAGTTGTGTATAATTATTAATAGACCTGACTGGAGATATTTATGAGTACAATTCAAATTGCGACAGCTATTGTTATAACTATTACAATATTTACACTTGCTGGTGGTTTGTATGCGTTAAAGAATAAAATTAAACACTAATCACTTTGGCGTCATACATTTTCATCTATCGCAGAAATAAATCCTGATGCCAGGATAAATCTAATAATCCTCACGAAGCCATTCACATCAAGCTATCTAAACCCTTGTGCTTTATAGTTAGCATTAATAGAATTCTAATTTTCTGAAAAATGAATTAGAACCATTATATTCGCCCTTTCTAGCTTAGTAGCCTAGATAAAAAACTGTGACATAATTTAGAAACAAACTGTCCAGAAGGGTTGGTTCATGGTAGTTTTTTTATTTGTTACAATTTATTTGATTAGTCATTTATTTACTTTTTATATTTATAAAAAGTGTAATTTTATGGGTGGCCCGAACGCTGCAATTTATTTACTATCGTGTTATGTAAGTCAATTGATCATACCTTTGTTTATATTGCTACTATCCTTAATATTGTCGGGTGTGGCACAAAATTTATTCGTTGCTCGAATTGCAGAGTATTTTACTGCGTGCTTAGGTTTGATTTTGTTCACCACCATTAATGTAATGATTTTTAGTGTTAAAAGTAAAAAAAATAGTTAAATTAACATTTTAAAAACTTAGGTGAGTTGGCCTGAGTTTTTTATTTAAAGCCCAATTTAACATAAAAATAGGTATCGTAAATAGCAATTTACAAGAGTTATTTTCACTGTGTAGAGGTTAGCTGCTACAGTGGGTGAATGCGACTTAATAGTTTGCCCGTTAGCACTAAAGTTTGCCCATTACTCAGTGATGATAAAGCAAGCAATTATGATGTTCGGGTTTGATTTCACAGATTTAAACTAAAACGCTTTAATTTAAATCTACAAAAACATATATATAGAGGTTTGATTGTGGCAAGGTTTGCAAAAGAGTTATTTGATGTGCGGCACGATTTAGTGGTTGCCAGCAGTAGGTATAAAAAGAGAGCAATTTACAAAGATTTAAAATGTCCGATATACAATTACCTTTTATCGCTCAACTCCGAATCATCTCAACATACAGTTAGTCGGGTTCTACAAACCATAGCAAGGCATATGGGAAGAGAGTCAATCTACGAAATCAGATGGGGAAATTTTAATTCCGGCACTATCAACACATTAATAGATAGTTTGAAGTCTAATGGAAGCTATGCGCCAAACACTATCACCTTATACATATCGGTTGTGAAGCAAGTTGTTGAACATGCGTATCTTCTCGGTCAAATGTCCACAAGACAACGCGATGCAATTAAAAGTAAAAAGGTGAAAACAGGCTCAAGAACAAAAGAGTATACATTGTTAAATCATGAGGATGTAAACGCGCTTTTAAGTAAAGTGGCTGGAAATAATCAAGATTATGTAGTTAAATGCCGCGACTATGCAATATTCTCTATTTTGTTACGTTGTGGCTTGAGGCGTGAAGAAGTGACAAATCTTAAAGTGAGTGATGTAAAAGAAAAGGCAATTCGAGTAATAGGGAAGGGCAATAAAGAGCGTAAAGTTGCCATGCACCCGGTTGTGTTGGAGGCAATAAATAAATGGGTTGCTGTTTATTCGTACTCTAACAAAAGCAAACCGTTATTCGTCCGTATTCTAAAAGGTGGCCACATACAAAATGAAAAATTGAGCCCCGACGCTATTTTTAAATTATGCAATAAATATGACGCGCCAGCACCCCACTCATTACGTAGAAGCTTTGCAACAAATCTATATAAAAATGGCGCAAATATAAAAAATATCTCTCTTTTATTGGGTCACAACAATATCTCAACCACGGAAATTTATGTGCGTAGAGACGATGAAGATCTTTATAACGAAGTCATCCAAAACTTACTATAAAGCTCATAAAAATAACGCTCTAAAATCTAACTAACCACGGCCATCAAACGTACATGGGTACCACTTAATTATTACTGTTTCAGCCTCTTTTAAAAACGTATTTATTCTATTTAATCAGAGGGTCATGTTCACCCTCTTTAATTCAGTTACAATCAATCATCAGACAGCTTTTTTTTGATATAAATCGTCGCTGCGCCAGAGGCGATAGAAGATCCAGCTTTTAGGATGGCACTACCAATTTTTGGCGTGGAATCTTTAAAACACCAATGACATAGCGGCCTGCGCATTAAGGAACCGTTTGCATAATTTTCGCAACCTGGGGCTAAACAAACTACTATTGGCTTTCCGCATTCTTTTCTAGGACAATAAGATAAATCTCTTCCCTGTAAGCCTGCTAAGACGAGTTTAGGCTTAATTTCTGTTTTACAGAATGAGCATAAACCTTTTACTTTTTCGGATTTTAAAGCGTCATTTAAACTTACCCAAATTTTTTTTCCTTCATAAACAACCCAACCTCTTTACATTAAAACCTAAAGTTAACCCATGAGCACGCTCAGTTAGTAAGTGAACGTGAAAGAATCATTTTATAATCTAATTTTTACTTTTTGAATTACTATACACCCATCATTTGATACTTGCTTGTATTAATAATTACACATAAAATAACTGTATATTTAAACAGTGGTGCTCGATATGCAACCAATTTCAATTATGAAATCCAATAGCTTATTTTCACTCTCTGACTTTAAAGCCGCAGCTGGCTTTCCAAATCCTGCAGAAGATTGTTTATCCAAACCAATTAGCTTGGATACATTGCTGATGGCGCGGCCAAACAGTTCTTTTTTATTCAAGGTAGCTGGAGATAGCATGATCCCCGACATTCAAGACGGTGCAATTATCGTCGTAGATAAATCTTTAAAAGCCACTACCGGTCGAATAGTGCTTGCAACACTTGATAATGAGTTTGTTGTTAAGCGTTTAAAGTTAGAACCTGAAAACAACAGGGCACTATTTGTAAGTTCGAACACAGAGTACGATCCAATCGTGGTCGAATTTGATGATGAGAATAATTGGGATGAAAATATTATATGGGGCGTTGTGACCAGCGCTATCAGTATTTTTTAATGTGGGTTCTCTGTGATATTAACGCTGCATATGTTTCATTTATTCAGCTATTCAACCCTCAATATGACATTAATTCCACTCCGCTTGGTGTGTTAAGTTCAAACCAAGGCAATGTTATAGCGCGAAATCAGCCTATGAAAGCGCTAGGCATAAAAATGGGCGAGCCCCACTTTAGAATAAAAGAATTGATTCAAAGCAGTAATGGCCATGTGTGGGGCAGTAATTTCACTTTATTTGGTGATATGAGTAACCGGTTTCACACAGAACTAGAAGAACTAATGTTTGACTGCCACCGCTACTCAATTGATGAAAGCTTTGGTCGTATTGATTCAACCATGGTTCCAAACCCTAAATCATACGCATTACATATTAAAAATACGTTGGCTAAGAACCTGGGTATTGGTGTTGGTGTCGGTGTCGCTCATACGAAAACACTTGCCAAGTTAGCTTCTCATGCTGCGAAACTTAACGAATGGAAAGCTAAAACAAATGGGGTTGCTGTGCTCGATACCCCCCTTAAAGTCGATTGGGTACTGCAAAGAGTTAAGACCAGAGATGTTTGGGGGGTAGGTTCTAAAACATCCGAAAAGCTCTCTTCACTGGGAATAACGTCAGGATTAGAATTAAAGAATTTTAATGTAGTAGAAGCAAAACGTAAATTCGGTGTTGTTTTATCTCGAACTATACAAGAACTCAATGGTGTGAATGCAGTGGAGCTTAAGGACCTAAACGAAGGTCGCGATAGTATTTGTGTTTCTAAAAGCATGGGTAAGCTTGTTTCTGATTTAAATGAGCTTAAAAGCGCACTTTCTTCACATGTTTCAACTGGAGCTGGTAAGTTAAGACGGTTTGAATTATTCACCAACAGCATAACAATATTTGTCTCAACGGATGTTTTTAGATCTTCTCAACCACAGCTGAGTAAGAGCATACAAGTTAACTTGCCATTCCATTGTGCTGACTGTGATGTGTTGATCAAATACGCAATGTTTGGCTTAAGTCAGATATATCAGGAAGGTTATTTATTCAAAAAAGTTGGTGTGATCTTCAACCAGTTATTGTCAAAGAATGACCACCAGCAACTCAATCTGTTTGTTGATTCAGGCATTTCACTCGTCAATAAAAAGACTACAGTAAGTGATGAAATAAACAGTAAATTTGGCAACAATGTTATCAGATTTGGCGTGCAGGGCTTTAAGCAGGAGTGGAAGCCAAAAGATGATTTAGCGCCAAAGAGCTACACAACAAACTTAAAAGAATTACCGGTTGCATTTGCTAAGTGATAGTACGTGGCCAATTAACAGGAGAAAACCGATGCTACTCAATTTCATTAGGAAGTTATTCAATAAACCAGCAGCTAATACTGTTCAAGTTGAAAATAAGATTAACTATCAAGAAGAAACTTCATCTATTGCAGAGCCAGTCCCTTTCAATGAAAAATTATATGAGCACTTTTCAAAGCTTTCAATGCATGATGGACAGCTACCTTTGCATTTATATCACGGAGGTGCCCATAAACCAGGGTTGCCTGTTAAAGGTACTTTATGGCTAAGTGATAATTACGATGAGGCATATAGCTACGCAAATTTTGGGAGTAGCTATATACGAGACCTTGAGCCGATTGTTTTTAAAGCTCAACCAAAAAAAAATTTAAAGCTATTAAGCTTTCCTGGGAATCATGTAGAGATCTTAAAGGAGATTTATGGTGGAGCATGGTCTCATTCACAGCTACATAAAGATATTGTTCAAATATATAATGTAGGGAAAATAGATTTTGATGGTTTTTATAGGCCTTGTACTAATGAGTATTTTATAATAAATGTAGAAGAAAATTTGGGCTTTATTGAGGAATAATGCATAAAAGATTAAAATTAAACATCGTTTTTGGTTTTGGCGCTTATTTTGTCTTCGCAGGCTGCGCCAGAACCACTATATTTAATTCTTTATACCCCTAAATGAAAGCCCTTCAATTTGATGCGTTTGCCACAGCACGGCCTGCACCTAAGGCACATCTCTTTTTCACTTTAACTATACGACCTGCAAATTAACACTTTTTATCTGTGCAGATTGTTTTTAATTTGACATAAGATATATTCTTCTAAAAAGTTATTGTTTCATTTTTTAACTCCTTTAATGTGCAAACTACTTATAAGATTTCGTAAATATTTAGCTCAATGTTGCATTTAGAGCACGCTACTTAATGTAAAAATATATGGCATTAAAACAAGCTTAGTTGAGGCTTCGGATTAAGTTTTGATTGAAACTCTACTGCCTTCTCAGCTGAAGGGTAGTTATTGTAATATTCATCAGCTTTTATATTATTTGCGGTTAAATAATTAACTACTTGAGCAATCTTGCTTTGATTGTGGAGCCTATAGAGTTGACTTTGAGGCATCTGAATAACACCCAAGTTAATCATATCCTTCAATATTACAGTAGGACATACCCCATTTTTTAGTGCATTATTATCTAAATATATTGGAAAAATTTCCTCAACATATTCCCAAGCTTTCCCGTTCTCTCCAATAGTGAACTTCTTTACGTTATCAAAAGGTAGCGTTAAAAAAGAGTCATAAGCACTGGATACTCGATGAGGGCTCTGTAGTAAGTTTTCCTCCTCATCAGTGACTAAACCCTTTGCGCTGATATTATCTATTGCGTCTGCAATATCAAAGTATCGCTCATTATCACTGGCCGCTACTGCTTTAGGTTCAGTATACTCAGTTTTAGGTATATGGTAACGATTACCCAATGTGTGTACATCATGCCAAGCTTTGATTGCCTGACCAGGCGAAGTTTCACCACCTTCTCTTGCAAAATAAAATTGAATTGCAACAATGCTAGGGTAGTCTATCAGCTGAAACTTTGGATCCTCGCCTGCTTCCTCCGCCCTTTCAATTTCCAGTGCATCTAATGTTAATGTGAATTGCAGCAATTTCATACGGTATTCAATTGAGTAGTCATTAAAAGAGAGTTTAATGAATTTATTGTTTAGTAATTTCTTACTATATCTAGCGCGAGTTAGCTCTAAATCATTGAGAGTATTAAACATATAATTTCTCAACTCTAAAATTCCTGACATATACCCGTATTGTTTATTAGACGTTTGAATTTGATTTTTTAAGCTTAAATCTTCTTTAACAAGGCTACACAACGTACAGCCAAATCGGGACGAACACGGCTTGTTATTTACAGTCGAGTTACCTACAAGTAGATCACATGCTCCAGAATTTCCTGCGCTATAATGCATCCTCAAATTAGCCGTTAGATCTTCACCAAAAGATTCAACATCACCATTTTCAATTTTATTAATAAGCTCCCAAACATCATTTAGCGTCCAATCTTTTATCGGCGCAAGCTTGTAGCCCATATCTGTTAATGTAACTACGTCAATTGTTTCACTTCGCATATCAAGCGCTGCAGCTCGTGCTTGGGATTCCGAGGATCGGGAGCCTGACAGATTTAATATTTTATCTGTTTGATACTTAACTTTCAGTTGCTTAGTAAAATCTATTAAGGGGGTAATTTTCCAATCTGATGTACATTGCCTTCTGCCAACCTGATTATTCATTGTTCTTAACAAAAGGCCGCGACCGATATACTGAACGAGAGGCCTTGATTGCGTCTTAGGCTGTATAAAAGTTGAAACAATTGGTAAGTTGAATTCTTCCCCGTACGACTCTAAAGCTAAATGGCAATCTTTTAGAAAATCCATTATTTCAAAATTGTCTATTGTTGTATCAACCGTAGTAACATGTAGCGGCCCAACATTAGGATTAACCATCATCGCCTGCTTCAGCGCTTCCGCAGCACAGTGTGCTACACAAAAGGAGTCTTTGCCACTTATACCTACTTGGGTTACGTAGCCCCTCAAATACAAATCTCTTAATGTAGAAATGGTTTTACTAACCTTGGACATTTGATTATGCATCCCAATAATAATTTTTATCCAAGTTATCACCTATCAAAAACCGCGCTACTCATTCAAAATTAAGGTAACCAACAGCTATACAAAAACTAAACCAGCAATTAATCATTAACGTCTTTACCGCTTTGTAAAGTGGAGGAAGTCACTAGATAAGCTATACTGTATAAAAAAACAGTTAACGGTGGTTTTATGTCTTTTGGTGATGGATTAAAGTCAGGCAATTACTCTAAGAACCCTTACAGTGTAGGTAGTGCGGAGTTTGATAGCTTTGAAAGAGGTTGCACTCAAGCGCTTAAAAGAGGTTTATTAAATATAGGCAGGTTACGTGCAGACTTTGACTACCACAGCAGGAATCGACCTGAGTTTATTGATATGTCTGAACTCAAAGGCTCCAAAGTCATAGATTCAAATAATCAAAATCCTATTTCAAATAGCTATGCTCGCGCCAAAGGCTTATAGCTATGCTAATCGTTTACTATAAAGCGCTTTTATTATAACTTGGTCTATCGCGCAAATAATGGAGATATTGAGTGACGATTTACGGGAAAAAGAAGCCAAATGTTGATGTCCGCGCACCCAGCAGGGGTGAATTGAAGCGAATAGGGCTCTCAGCGGGGGTCATATTATGTGGGTTTGTTGTAAATAAAACAGACACCGATGAATATTTAACTTTCTCAGAATTAACCGGTCGTGAGCATAAGCGAGGTTGGGGTACTAATCCCGAGTCTGCACAAGTGTATTCAAACCCTAAAAAAGCATTGAGTGCTATAACCGGCTACGACATGTCACTCATTGAAATATGTGCTTTGTTTGAACATAAGAAACAGATCTTTGTGTGGCCGATGCCTGAAGAAGCTTTTGAATAGTAAGTTAAAAAAGGAATTTTTAGTATGACAGTAACTAAATGCAATTTAACCATTGATGATATTTTTGGTGAAGGCGCAATTGATACCCAGAAAGAAACATCGCCAGAAGCCAGGGCTCAAAATTTTGCTTTGTTTTCTTCGTTCCCTGACCGATTAGAAAGAACTAAAATAGAGAAATTCAATTTTAACTCCGTTCAAGAAATCCCCATATGCAAAAAATATAAGCGACCAACTAAGTTAAGGTTCATCAAAACAGATGAGACTTTTTGTAATTCAACGCTGGTGGCCATAAGTGTTGATATAGATCGGCTAATAGCGTTTGATGAAAAGCACTTTTTGAGCTTGCACGCTGAACGATACGATAAAGTTAAAAATGCAATTGCTAACGGTGTAATTGATATGCCAATGGTTTATTTATCAGAAGATAAATTACCGCATGTTGGTGACGGTAGGCATCGTATTATTGCGTTACATAAGTTCGGCTTTTCATCAGTGGAAGCGATGGTACCTAGCGAACAGGTAGAAACAATAAAAAAGTGCTTCTTATAACCAATAATAAATTTCTACTGCAGTTTAGTAGCTAGTCTATTCGGTGAACAGGTAAAGATAGACCGTTTAAGATTATTCGAACCCTAGTGTTCTTTTTAGGTTAGGCTGTATGTCTGCCCTATGCTCTAAATGATTTGCCCAATCATGTAAATTCAATACCGCTTTAGAATATTCGTGCCTATTAAAAATGTCATCAAATGATAAGATCATTGTTTCTAGTACCCTAAGACTGAGTGGCGAAAGGTTGCTTTGTGTTTGATAGTTACATAAGTTTTTATCTAGAAAAGCCTCAAGGTTCTTGCGGCTTTTGCAGCAAGGGTGAACTTCTATTACGTGTGTATGCTGGTATTGCTGGTGGCAGAAAATAAACACTCTATCTTCGAATTTTAAAGTCGTTAGAAAATCACCCTCATTTATATCTCCGCCACCACTAGTCTCACTTAAAAATGGAATGTAATTACGTATCGATTGCCGCCCTTTGCAGTGACGAAAACTTCCTGAACACACACTGTAATCGGATTGTACAAATAATTCCTCAGTGATTGACACTTCGTATTTTGCTGAGCAGCAAAATAGTATGTGCTCTAAATAATCAAGATCTAAATTCTCGTTGAACACACACTCACGCAAAGCTTTAATTGTAATACCACAACGCTCAGCTACGCCCTTAGCACCGAGGAAGTGGCTTTCGATATAAAACCAAATTTCTTTGCATAAAACTGGCTGAAAATAAGAAACTGTTGTCATTATAAAACTTACTGAATGTTACTTAGGTCATTTCTTAGTCTAACTCAACTTTACAATACTTCACATGCCCTGGTGAATGAAGACGCTAAACCTTAAATCACTATTCCAATATCGCCCTAGTTCAATTGTCTTTAATAGTTGTTATGGCACTTGAATAGTGTAATCTATATTGCATTATTTAACTTTAAGGTTATGCAACCCTATAAATGTTGAGATAAATATTCGTTGAAAGTGACATAGATACACTTTTAAATATGGCTTGTACTGGAAAATACTGGTTAAAGGATAGGTATTTAATAAGCCAATTAACTTACGTTCCGTTGTCACTTACGGAACATAATTTATTGAAGCTGCATCAGCTGATAAATGACAAAGGCCAAGTGTATAGTAAATGGGTTTTGCCAGCGGCATATAGCCGCAATAAGAAAGATCGCATTATTGAAGTACCTGAAGTGTATTGCCAGGCCCTTGAGCAATATCTTGATTGGTACGAAAAGCAAGAATTACCAGCCGAATTCAAGCACAACTTAGGCACATATAGGGGTTTTAGTGAATACGCTCCTGCTTTATTAAATGACAGGCTAAATGAGTTTGCTATGAGTGAGAGAACCGTTAAGGGCGGCATAAATAAACAGCCAACAAACTTGCGAACCAAAGTAATTACACTGCTTAAAAAAGGCGGTATTGAATGGGCTACTGCTAAGACCTTTGAAGATTCACTAGTCATTCATCTTGCAAAAAATGTGGAGCATGGGGGTAGCTGACTTATTTGGCTACTCATCGAGACAGGTGGTAGCAGATAAATACAACGGCAATTTGCTAAAATTGTCAGATGCTATCAATAGCGTTTATGCAAGAATCAAAGTTACAGGGCATTAAAACGAAAAAACCCACGCCTAAGCATGGGTTTCGTCTTTATCTTATGTCTTTGGTGGGCTGCGTTAGCAGGGATATCCAAAGCTCTCAAGGTTAATACTACCAGAAGTAGTAAATTGATCAACTAAAAGTCTGCTTTGGGTTTACTAAAGCAAAGAAAAACATGTTTTATGGAAAGATAATGCGATACGAAGCAATTGAAAACACTCTATCAATAAGTCGATTTTCAACATACCGAAATACTGTGATTGCAAGGACTGGTGTTGATTGCAATATTAAAGCTCTTTCGTTATATGAATGGAACGCTAATTTGTCATCTAATTTTCTATTTCCGTTACATATTTATGAAATAACTATACGCAATGCTATTAGTGATGCGATTGCTTCAAGGTATGAGGTAGATTGGCCTACAAATACAGTATTTCAGAACTCACTAACCTTTAAAAATAAAAGAGGTTTATTAGCTGCAATAGGCGGTGAATACCAAGGGCTAGGTAAAGTATTGCCTGAACTAAAGCTATCTTGGTGGGAAGAGATGTTAACAAGTAGGCATGATGGACGTATTTGGAACGATTATATTCATACTACTTTCCCTAACGCTGGAAATTTAACAGTGAGAGAGATTAGATCCTTATTAAAACAAGCTTGCTTTACCATAAGGAAACTGAGAAACCGTATTGCACATCATGAACCAATTTTTAATCAAAATAGCTTGTTAGATGTATATCCTCTAATTGAAACAACAGTTGAAATGCGGTGTGCAAGTACTAAAGACTGGCTTAAACAAATAGAACAAGTTAATAATCTACTCCAAAACCCAGTAATTTAAAATATTTCTGGTTAACTTACTAGACATATTTGACAGGTCTTTAATGCAAGGTATACTAGACACATATGACAGGTAGAAAGCTTTCAGTCTTCAAACAAATCGCAAACCGTAAAGGCTGGACGTTTGAAGATATTGGTGAACGATGGGGTGTGTCTGAGCGTCAAATGTCACGGATTGCAAATAGTGGAAACCAAAGAGACATTGACGCAGTGAACGGACTGCCAAACAAACTAGGTGATAACATGAATGAACTTGCGGAATATTTAGGTTTAACGGATGAGCAGTATGATGAGCTAGACATTGAGCTAAATGAAGATACTGGCTCAAGTGGTGAAATGGTTTACTCATATTGGTTTAACGTCCCTGAAACTGCCTCAGCCGAAATTCTGGAAAATACAGGTTGGAAAGTGGGCCAGCTCATAAATGGCATTCCAGTTTGGGTTGTTGATGCAGATGACACTGAATCAGAGTTTTAGTACTTGAATAAGGGACAGCATCACATGGCTATTGATTATATTAATAACCCATACGACAGAGGCCGTGAGAACTTCTGTGCAGATTTTGAAATAACTGATAATCCATATCCAAAGAACACTCAAGCTCATGAAGATTGGTCGCGTGGTTTTTTGGATCAGTTAAACATTGAAATATCTACTTAATGAAGTTGGAATACGGGAGTAAGTTATGGCGAACGAAGAAAATAAGCTCAAATCAAATTCTGAAAATGACAATTTCTTTATTAGAAATACTCACCTAATGATTGCTATATTGTGGGGGCTCTGTGGCCTTGGAATATATTTTTACAATTATTAAATTTAGCTTGCTATTCACTATAAATAACGGTTGGAATAAGGGGCAGAAGGTATATGTCCAATACAGAAATTAATAATCACAGAATGCAAACCGAAGAAGATCGTAGAAGCGGCACTTCATATTGGTTTGGTGTGGCCGGAAAAGTCATAGAAGATAAATTGAATCAAGAGCTGTCAAAAAATAATGTAAGTTATGGCTGGCTTGTGACGCCTTTGGTGGTGCTGATTTCTTTTAGTTGCGAAGCGGGGTTGAAATCTCTCCTACTAAAAAGCAATAAGCAACCTAAAAAAACTCATGATTTATTTAAACTATTTACTGAGCTAGACGCTGATACTCAAGATAGGATTAAAAAAAATATAACGTCCACTGAGTTTGAAGCAACACTCAAAAATTCGTCAAGAACATTTGAAGAATGGCGATACTTGGAATCTAAAGCGGAAGATCAAAATCTAAGTGCAAACTTATTATTCTTAAAAGAGCTAAATACAGGAATTCATAAATGCCTTGGTTTTCCTAGCCCATTGAACCAGTCATAACCAAGGAATATGATTTGTCCCGCTTTGTTGTCGCATGCAATGTGTTTTTTCGGTAGATGAATATAAGAAATATGTTCAAAAATACCCTGATGCACCTGTCATTAAAATTGATACAGATTAGGTTGGAATACAAGATGAAAAGATATTTGTTGTTATTAGCTAGCGGTTTAGCCGTGTTTTACAGTGCCGACAAATTTGTACCTTGGTATATGAACAATGTTATGGACAGTAGTGGTGTTACCTACGCAAATGTTTACAAAGTATTGACGGAAAATCCGAAAGAACGGCCATTGCGACGACTGACATACTCAATGATTAGAGATGAAAAAATCGTTGCGTCTGAATACACAGCATTTATTAGTTTGTATAACAGCGAATTTGGTGGTCTGGTTGGCGTTCCAGCAGCTGATGATTATGAAAAGGAGCATTACCTGAACTTGATTCATGAATATTTAGAATTGAATGGTGAAGTTAAATGTACGTCAGCTAGGTATAACTCAGTAAAAAAATTGGCTATTGAAGATAATCTTAGTTATGGCGAATTTAATAAGCCTTCACACAATCAGGAGCGGTTCGAGTTTGTTAATGTCGAAGGGGATAATGATTGGATTTTAGCAGTTGACGATTGGCGCTGCGTAGATGCCGATTTGAATTTCTTTTCTGTGACGGATAGAGCTATGCCATTATTTCCAACAATATAAAATTAAATAGTTTAACAATATAGGAATGTGTTAATGGTAAATTCTGATTTAGATAGAATGTTAGAAAGTTTAGAAAAATTAAGATCGTCAAACGAAGGGGAGGAGTTTTTCGATGTTTCACTAGCCGCCCTTATCCAGCAAATAAACAACCTTGGAAACAAGGGCGTTTTAGCATTTAAAAAAGCATTCAGCGGCTTTGTAAGACCATCTTTGGGGCAATATCTTGAAAGCGATGGCCAGTCAATACCAGGTCAAAAAGACGACTATATTTTAGGATCTGTTTTTAGAGGGATTTATATATTACCAGAGCCAAGTTCTAAAAGTGTTTTACCTAAACATGTATATAGAGGCTGCGGGATTAATCCTGAGCAAGTGATAAGAGCGAATGGGTTTTATTATAATTCTGGTGAGACAAACTTAATGAAACACCAGGAATCAACGATAAAAAGCATTTATATAAGTGCAACTACCAACATGCAAATAGCTCGCGAATTTGCTTGCCAACACCCCGGTCGTTGGGTTTATAAAATTTCATCACATAATTCGATATCTGTAAACGATTACTTTTCACCTTATTATCTTCATCAAGGAGAGGGCGAAGTTGTTTTTATTAAGAAAGTACCACTTCATCTTATTAAAGGTGTTGCCTGGGCTAAAGACTGGGATGTAATGGAGACAGATTTTTACCCCATAGACCAGTGGGCGAGCTTAGTATCAGAGTTAGTTAATAAAGGGGTTATAAGTTTGAGGGGGTAGTTGTTGAGCATTTAAGAATGATTGTTAACACCATGATGGGGTTCTAGGGATTTTCCCCTCTAAAGTAACATAAATCGCCATAACCCAAGCAGTTAGTGGCTTGTGGAGCTGGGTTACCTTTCATTTTAGACTTCATTTTGAACAATAGGCCTAGTTATTTCCTGTAAATCAGGTAGTTTGCGGTTACTAGCGAACTGATAAGTGCCGCTTAGATTAATATTCTGCCATGCAACGGGTGATACTTGTCGAGTTATTGCAGCTTTTTCCTCGTCACCAACGTCTTCAAAGTGCAGTAGTAGATGACTTAGGATCATCGAGTTAAAGTAAATAATTGCATTTGCCGTCAAACGGGCACACTCGTTCCAAACGACTATTTCTGATTCGTTTTTTCCGCGGAACTGGTCACGATTGACCGATGCAATGGCTCGCCTGAGGAAATGCCAGGCTTCGCCTCGGTTCAGTGCTCGTTGAACATATTGGCGCAGACTTGCATCATCAATATAATCAAGTAAATATTGGGCTTTGATGAGCCTATTATATTCCGTTAATG
>NZ_JASDCE010000012.1:0-142937 GCF_030408075.1 Pseudoalteromonas sp. APC 3358 | reverse complement strand
AAACGGCTAATATTACCGGAGAAAAGAAAGCGAAAAGCTTATCCGCGAACGGTGCTCGCAAAGACACAAAAATATCCAGTTAGGTATAAACGAAAAAACACCACTCGTTCTTAAACGAGTGGTGTTAAGCCTAGCGCTGGGTTTTTTATTGCCTCTAATACCAATCTGCATAAATCTTTAAGCAATTTAACGAATTAAATCACACTATAACGATGTTAAATAGACCCCATATATAAGCAAATTGGTACAAACACCACCTTATTTCGCCACATTTTAAATACATAATGAATACAAATATTTAATGTTATTAGAATATTTATTTAACCACGCTTTATTTTTGCTGTGCTAATTTTGTTAGTAGGTACCTAAAACCTTGCTGTGGCGCCGCAGCATTTAATTAAAAATAAGGTCCAATATGAAAAGTAAACTAACTAAACTGCAAAATAATGCTGATGTAGATATGACCTCGATGTTAGACATAGTGTTCATATTACTAATTTTCTTTATTGTAACTACATCTTTTGTAAAACCTGTGGCTATTGAATTAAACCGACCACTCGACAGCCCTCAAATAGATAAGCCTGTTAAAAATGCTTTATTTAGAATTGATGAAAGTAACGGAATATATTTTTCAGGGAGGTTAATTGATTTAGAGCAAGTTGCGACTAATTTAGCGATGTTCGCGGCTAAATATGAAATAAGTTCGGTACTTATAACCGCAGACGAAAACAGTACACATAATACTTTAATGAGTGTAATGAATAATATTAAGCAATACGATGATTATTCAATAAGTTTGATTTCTAAATAAAACAGCCCAATATAAAACTAAAAAAAGGGCCTTACGGCCCTTTGAGTTAAATAACGAAAGGGAGGTTACTTAACCTAAATTCTGGCTAATAAATCTATCTCTAGCAGCTATTGTCAGCGTTAACTGCGTTGAATTTAATTGCAATAGGCCAGCTATTGACGCATAAATTCGCCTTGTTTTCACTGAAAATCTCTGGCTAGAGAAATCAAAGTTTAAATATCTTAACCAGAGTTCAGGTTAGTAATTAAAAACGGTATTCTGCGCCTACGTAGTAGTAAGCTCCGTTAAATCCAAATGGAGCAGAACGACGTGAGTAGTCAAACACACCTGAGCTACTTATTACTGTGTTGCCACTAGCATCCACAATAGTACCTGAGCGAGAGTTACCTATTTCGTTTTTATCTGGGTAAACATCAAACAAGTTATTTGCACCAATATTTACCGACAAATCTTCAGTAACGAAGTAGTTAACTTTAACGTCAGTTAAAATTTCTGCGCCATACGTTTGACGACCACCATCTTCTACTGTGTACTCACCAAAGCGATTAAGAGACAGGTTAACTGTCCAATCGTCACGTTGATAAAGCGCACTTAAGTTAATACGATCCTCTGGTTGCCACTCTTCAATAATAGAGATGTCTTCAGCTGAAAATATATCTTCTACGTTTACTGTCTCAAGGCTTGAGCCAGCAGGCGAAAATAACGATACAACATCTGTTTTAGTAAAGTTAGCTGCAAGTGTAAAATCAAGCGTGCCGCCTAAACCTTCAGTGTTCCACGTTGCTACAAAATCAACACCACGAGTTTCTGTATCAGCACCATTTAAGAAGAACTGACCTACGCCAGCACCCGCACTATTTAGTGCAGCATCAAGGCTTGTAGAT
Organism: Pseudoalteromonas sp. APC 3358; assembly: GCF_030408075.1. Taxonomy (NCBI): domain Bacteria; kingdom Pseudomonadati; phylum Pseudomonadota; class Gammaproteobacteria; order Alteromonadales; family Pseudoalteromonadaceae; genus Pseudoalteromonas; species Pseudoalteromonas sp. APC 3358. Next base: position 141,242 of record NZ_JASDCE010000012.1, on the reverse strand, counting down.
AAACCTTTACCTAAGCGGTCACTAATTACAATACGGTCGTCAATATCAATTGAGTAGTAATCAACGGTTACATTAATATTATCTGTAACGTTATATACAATACCTAAACTACGGTTTTGTGATTTTTCTTCTTTAAGCTTTGGAATACCTAAGCTTTGCGCAAGTGTTGAATCATTTCTAAATGTACCAACCTCTTCTGCAACTAAATTACCATTAGTACCAACAACAAATTGCGTACTTACGTTATTAAAGTAAAGCTGCTGCATTGAAGGCGCTCTAAAACCTGAGCTTAATGCACCACGTAGTGAAATATCGTCGGTTACAGACCAGTTACCAGCAAGCTTAAAGTTTACTGTATCACCAAAGCCTTTGTAGTTATCGTAGCGAAGTGCACCCGATAAAATTACATCTTCAATCACATAAGCTTCTGCATCTATGTAAAATGAAATTACATCACGCGATTCATCAACTGATGACGCAGGAGCTGAACCACCAAAACCTTGTGAACCACCTGATGCATCTTCAGAACCAACACCACCACTTAAGCCGTTGTAAATACTTACACCGTTGGTTGTATCGTAATCGCGGTATGCGTACTCATTACCTTCTAAAATGCGATATTCGTCAGTACGGATTTCTGCACCCATTGCTAAAGAATAATCATCAAAGTTTTGCGTAAAATCAATATTGATTGTTTGCAGTGATAATTCCATGCCGTAAGCGTACGCTTCACGTGGGATAGTTGTACGAATATCAGCAGCACTTAAACCTTGGTCATAACGTAAAAAGTTAGCGTATGAGGCATTGATAGTGTCACTTGTCGTGTAATCAATGCTGTTTTCACCATAGGTGTATGATAAATCAAGGCTTGCATCGTTATCAAACTCAGTTTTATAACCAAAGTTGTACGAGATATCGTCGATAGTTGTATTAATTTTTGGTAAGAAACCTAGCGGAATCGTCGCATCATTATCTTGTAGTACTGGGTTACCACCTGAATTTGCATTATGACGGAAAAATGCAGCCGACTCATTTTCACGTGTTGAGTAAGTAATAAAGCCGTAAAGCTCGCCATCACCTAACTCGTAACCGGTATTAATTGTTAAACCAAACTGCTGAGAATCAGCATCACCAATTCTGAATGTATCACGATCGGCTGTCAGCTCACGCGGATCGCCAGCAAGTAAAGTGCCGTCACTTAGTTCTGTACAACCATAAAACTGACAAGAGCCATGTAAACCTGCACGGTTAGTCGGTGCACGGTCACGGTAATTGATAGTTGTATTTAAATAACCGTCATCACCTAGCGCAAAGCCTTTATTAAAATCAAGGTTAATGGTTTCGCCATCGCCTTCAGAATATTGACCGTAGTTAATAGCCGCTTTGCCACCTTCGCTACCATCTTTAAGCACAATATTAATAACACCTGCAATTGCATCAGAACCATACTGAGCAGCAGCGCCATCACGTAATACTTCAATGCGTTTAATTGCAGAGGCTGGAATTGCATTCATGTCAGTACCTGCGGTACCACGCCCAACAGAGCCATTAATATGAATAATACTTGCTTGGTGACGACGTTTGCCGTTAATTAACACCAATGTTTGATCGGGGCCCAAACCGCGAAGTGTCGCAGGTCTTAAAGCATCAGTACCGTCACTAATTGCAGAGCTTGAAAAGTTAAATGAAGGGGCGATAGACTGTAGCATACGACCAACTTCTGTTTGGCCCGTATTTTCAAGCGCTTCTGCACTTAAGATATCTACTGGAACGGGTAAATCTTCAACTGAACGTCCTGCTACACGGCTACCGACAATAGCAATTTTTTCAATTTTTTCTTGAGCGACTTCTTCTGCTGCGTTTACACCTTGCGAATTTACTGCAAGTAAAGCTGGTAATACTGCTGCACTGACCGCTGAAAGCTTCATCATGTTGTTATCATTCCTGTTGATTTGTTTGAGTTTTATACTCAGTAAACCATTTTGATCAACAACCGCATCGAGTTCAGTCCCACCTAATAATGCCTCTAGAGCATCTAGCTGAGTGTAAAATCCATAAACTGAATTTGCGTCATACTGCTTTGCCAACTCATAAGAAAACACCACGGTTTGCTCTGTTTGTTTAGCATATTCAATTAAGGCTTTGTCTGCTCGCTGCGCTTTTATATCAAATTGCACCATTTGCCCAGTGGTTTGAGTTGCTGCTTGTACACTCAAGCTAAAAATAGCCGGTACAAGCACACTAAATCCACTCAATAAATGCGTTTGGTTACTGCGCAACTTATATAAACAGCTGACAAACAAAAATCCTCTATGGTTTTGTTTCTTTTTTTTAATATTTTTTTTACGTTCAATCTTTATTGATGCAACTTTATCTAACATTAGTTTGATTTGCATAACGTCTACTTATGATTCTGTATAGTGTTTTAGCGTTACTACATGCTCACCTAAACGCTCATGATCAATCGAAAAATTAGTTTGTAAACTTTCTAGTAAACCTTCAACGTCACCCGCTTTAAATACCCCAGCTACTTTAATACTGGCAAGCTCGGCTGATGAAAGCTCAAAACGTGTGGCGGTATAGCGACTTACTTCATTTAAAGCATCGCTTAGCTCTTCTCCATTAAAAATAAGCATGCCATTTTGCCATGCCAAATCGCGTTGTACGTCGTTCATTGAAAGCTGGGTAATTGGCTTTGTAACACTCTGCTCTATAATTACTTTTTCGCCTGAGGTAACAATATTGGCATTAATTAGACGAATTTTTTGCGTGCTGTTATCTGCAAGCTGATAATCTTTAAAGTCATTTGCATCAACCGCTACACTAGGGTCGGTGATCATCACTTTGCCTTCGGTAACAACAAGCTCTAAATCTGATGAGGTATTACGCTGTACATTAAACACGGTACCGAGTGCGGTAAAGCTTTTGTCGCCGGCCATAACACTAAACGGACGCGTGGCATCTTTTGCTACATTAAAACGCCCTTCTCCTCGACTAAGTAACAACTGCCTGCGGCCTTTGCTATAAGCAACTTCTAGTAAGCTATTAGTATTAAGCTGCACTATAGTGCCATCTGGCAACACATACGTTGCTTGCTCGCCTACTTTTGTTTTGTAAATTTTAGTGTAATTAACTTTTGCAAGCTCTTGGTTATAGCCATTTTCTAAATTAATTAATAAGTAGCTGCATACCATTAGTGCTGCAAATAAACTCGCTGCAATTGAGTAAGAAAACATCCACTTATTTTTTGATGCTTTAGTATTGTTGCGCTGAGGAAATAAATGACTTAATTCGTTTAATACCGAAAGCTCATCCCAAAGCTGAGCAAGCTCGTATATAGAGTCTTGATGGGCGATGCTTTGCATCATCCATAATTTAAATTGCTCTTTTTCATCATCAGTTAAACCACGATCAATCGCGCTTATCCAATCACATGACTTTTCTAAAATTAAATCTTTTGAATTAAATTGATGAACATTACTCATTCTGCGACCCTCTTAACTGAGATAGGGTGTGCTTGAGCTTTAGGGTTTGTTTGAGGGCTTTGCTCATGTTCACGCATGTACAACATGGTTTGTAACAACCCTTTGGCAATGTGTTTTTCAACAGTGCTTTGGCTTAACTGCATTTGGTCTGCGATCTCTTTTTGGCTCATGCCGTAAACTTTTTTTAATATAAAGCATTTACGAATCGATGAGCTTAGTTGCTCAGTAGCTCTACAAAAAAGTAAAAAGCGCTCTTTAGATGTATATTCATCCTCAAGCTTCATTGATTTAAGTAATACGGGTAATTCGTTATCGTTTTCTAACGAATCATTAAATTTGTTGTCCCACTTAGCTATATGGTTAAGTGCTAGGTGTTTTGCTGTTTTAAGCATGTAACTGCGGGTAAACTGTATATCTTGCTTTAAATCAGCTTCGTAGCTTTTTACAAAAGTTTCTTGCACAATATCTTCTACATCGTCGGGTTGAACAATGCGCGATACAAAACGTTTGAGCTGTTTAGATATATCAACAAATGTTGACGTGAATTTTACTTTTTTCGTCATCCTTAACATCCACCTGTTGTTATTTTTATTATTAGGGCGTTTTGGCCTTTCGTGGTTGAATTTGCAGCAGTACGTTTGGTATTTAGGCAAGGCAGAGCCTATGTAGTGTGGTTATTCCCCATAAATAGGTGATAACGCAGCATAAATACCAAACATGCGCTGCCCTTTGAGCTCGATCTAGGGACGATTAACTCTTTGTTGCTCGGTTTTGACTTAGCCCGCTAGGTTACAAACCTCGCGCCGCGATTAAATCGACCCTAGATTGAACAAATTTCAATCCACAAAGGTCAACACGCCCCATTAGATTACGAGTTTTTGATATAAAAACAAGCTCAAATGTTAATTCTGGGTTATTTAAATGGATAGGAAGATAAATGAGTAAATTTTTAGATTATATCCGACTTAGTTTCTTTGCATTCGGTTTACTACTTGGAGTGCAAATTCCTGCATTTGTAAGCGATTTTGGCCAAGCATTATCAGCCCAATTAATTGAAGCTAATAATGCCATTGCGCCTTTTAAAAGCGATGCAGCTAAGTATTTTAATAATGATTTAAATAAGCTAATTAAACACTATAAAAATATTGATGATGGGATTGTGAATAAAGGTGCAAGTAATATCAGTACACTTTACACACGACAACAAGACTTACAAATCGCTGTAAATAGGTTTGCGCAATCTCCATATATTTTTACTATGATCAGTGGCATGAGCGATGTAAAGCAACAAGTGTGGCAACGCTTCGAAGGTCAAATCATTTTAAAAAAAGACTCTATTATAGCCGCTATTATTGCAGCTATTATAGTTGCCCTACTTGCCGAGCTTACTGGTTATTTGTTTTTAACTGGAGTAAAACGCTCATTTAAACGCTTATTCGCAGCTCAAAAATAGTGATTTCATAAAGTCATAAAATACATCGGTTTTGCGGGTAGTTAAGCTATTTTGCGGACGCAAAAACCAAACTGGTGCATCATCTTGTGCCATTACGCCGGGCATAACTTCAACTAAAATGCCATTTTTAATATCTTCATAAATAGCTATCATTGATTTAATTGCAATGCCATGACCTGCAATGGCTGCTTGAGTCATATTGTCGGAATTAGAAATAGTAAAGCGTGTTCTTGCATTAAAAGTATGTGTTTTACCTTGTTCATCAAAAAGCTTTAATTGGCGCTGCCACGGCAGGCAAACCCAATAGTGTTCGCTCAATTGAGCTAAGCTCTTAGGCATGCCATATTTTTTTATGTAGCTAGGAGCTGCGCAAAGTATACGTTTGTTGTTTACTATTTTTCGTGACAGTAAACCGGAATCATTTAATTGTCCTACACGAATTGCCACATCTTGTGCGTCATCAACCACATTTACAAAATGATCAGTAATTAAAAAATCAAGTTTTAGTTCAGGATAGGCCTGCTCTAACTCGTTAAGCCTGGGCATTACGTATTTTGAAAAAATCCAAGGGGGCATAGTCACGCGTAATAAACCACTCACCGATGAACTACGCGCACCAATACTATGCTCAGCGTCGTGCAACGCCTCCATTATAGCGCCAACTCGCGTATAAAATATTTCACCTGCGGGAGATAACCGTACTCGTCGGCTATCTCTAAAAACAAGTACTGTTGCAAGCTCACGTTCTAATTTACTTAAGCGATGGCTTACCGTTGCAGGCGATAAACGCTGCTCTCGCGCAGCAGCAAGCACCCCTTTATTTTCAACTACTGCTATAAATGTTTCTAGGTCGCTTAAATTATACATAAAGATGCCATTGTGCACTTTTCAATGTTTAACATTTTCGAATGAAGCTTTCAGTTTTGCAATGTTTATTTAAATATGTAAAACACTATAATTGCAAATAGTCTAATTATTGAGGTTCAATCATGAGTTTAAAAGCGCAAATAGATGCCTATAACGTACAAAAAGATGCCAAGTTACCGGCTGACGTTTTAGCATTAATGAACACTACAAACGAAGAGCTTATTGCACAGCATATTAAAGACAATGCGTTGCAAATTGGTCAAAAAGTAGAAAACTTCAGCCTAGCCAATCATAAAGGCGAAAACATTGAGCTTGCGGATTTATTAAAAAAAGGCCCGGTAATTATTAGCTTTTATCGTGGTGGCTGGTGCCCATATTGTAATTTAGAGCTAAAAGCACTTAATGACTACTTACCGCGATTTAAAACTCAAAATGCTCAGTTAGTCGCAATATCACCACAACTGCCTGATGAAACTCTCTCAACTGCACAAAAAAACGATCTTGAGTTTGACGTGCTTTCAGATGTTAGTAATAAAGTAGCTGAGCAATTTGGTTTATTGTTTACACTTGATGAGCGTATTCAAGCGTTGTACACACAATTTGGTATTGATTTTGAACACTACTATGGCGATAAAAGCTTTAAATTGCCGCTACCGGCTACTTATGTGATAAACCAAGAAGGTGTTATTACATACGCATTTTTAAACGAAGACTACACCCTACGCGCAGAACCTACTGATGTTATGGCAGCACTTGAATCGGAGAATAACTAATGTCTATCTTAAAATCGTTAAAAACACTTACTCTTTCACTACTTGTAGGCACAAGCCTTGTATCTGGTTATGCAGTCGCTGATGAACCAAAAGAACAAACAAAGCCCAAAGTGCTTATTTTTGATGTAAACGAAACCCTACTTGATTTAACGTCAATGCGTACCTCTATTGGTAAAGCACTAGGCGGACGTGAAGATTTATTACCACTGTGGTTTTCAACTATGTTGCACCATTCATTAGTAGATACAGTAAGCGGTAGTTATCACGACTTTGGGCAAATCGGTGTGGCGTCACTCCTTATGGTTGCTCAAAACAACAATATTGATATTACAAGTGAACAAGCTAAAACAGCTATTGTTACGCCTCTTTTAACGCTTCCTCCACACAGTGATGTTAAAGAAGGACTGGCAAAACTTAGAGCACAGGGCTATAAATTAGTAAGCCTTACAAATTCTTCAAATAAAGGTGTAAAGGCACAGTTTGAAAGCGCTGGTTTAATGTCTTACTTTGATGCACGTTACAGCATTGAAGATATTAAAATTTACAAACCAGACTTACGTGCTTATGAATGGGTACTTAAAAAGCTAAATGTAGCACCAAATGAAGCAATGATGGTTGCAGCTCATGGCTGGGATGTTGCTGGCGCAAAAGAAGCGGGCTTACAAACCACTTTCATTGCACGCCCAGGTAAAGCACTTTATCCATTAGCTAAAAAACCAGATCACGTTGTGAAAGATTTACATGAATTAGCCGCTCTACTTAAATAAGTATGCGCTGATGAATCAATACCCAAGCGGTCAATGTTAGGATGACATTGGCCGCTTTTTTATACCTAACCCTAATAATTTAGAATTTTAGTGTATTTATTTTCATAAAAAACATGTTAAAAAATTGAATGTAAACAAAGCATTTAGCCCGCTATGAGTTACTTTATCTGCTAGCAATTTAGTACTCACAACGCTACTATTAAATAAATACGTGGTGGAGAACATAATGAATAGTGAAAGATTAGGTGAGTTTGAGCAGTACTTTCAAATTAATGAAAGTATAAGAGTGAATTTATTCGCCGTATCGAACGGACAAGTTCCTAAATCGCAGCTTGAGCTAGAAGACGATATCCCCCCACTATTTAGATTAGCAAATGAAGTAAGTGAACTTGAGCAAAGCTCGTTACGACCACTGCGTAACCTAGGCGATATAGCACAAGAGCTAGCTACATTTTTACAAGCGCAGTCACGTAAAATAGATTTAATAATGAGCCATATTTTGGCCTCAGAACAAGCCCAAGATAATGCAATACAATGTGATAGCTACGGCGGTGGCGGTATTCGCTTTACATCACCCGAAGTACACTCAATTGGCCAAGCATTTAGAACAAAACTGTTTTTGCACCACGAAGCCTCTGCGGTTTATTGTTACACCGAAGTTGTGGCAGTAGAAAAACAAGATAGCGAGCATTATCAATACACCCTACTCTTTACCGCAATTAGAACCACTGACCAAGAACTTATTGTTAGAGCAAGTTTACATGCTCAAACCCGCCAACTTAAAAAACGTCAAGAACTTGATCAAAACCAAGCCGATCTAAACAGTGATAATTAGCTGACATCTTTATGTAAAATGCTAAACTAGCGTCATCTTAATTAGTATATAAAATTCATGAACTTTAGACTTTTACCAGAATGGGCCGAGCAAGACGCTGTTATGCTTACATGGCCTCATAAAGACACAGATTGGGCTAATAATTTAGCACGTGTAGAACCTGTATATATTGAGCTTGCTAAGCATATAACAACGCAGCAACAGCTTGTTATTGTGGCGCATAACAGTGCCTTAAAAATGCATATTACAGCATTGCTAAATAGCGCTAACATCTCTCTTAATCGTGTTCATTTTGTAGTAACGCCTACCAACGATACCTGGGCGCGCGATCATGGCCCGCTTACTTGCGCTGCTATTGATTCACCAGAGCAACTAAAAGTATATGATTTTACTTTTAATGGTTGGGGCAATAAATTTGAAAGCGCATTAGACAATCAAATTAATCGTACTTTGGTAAAAGAGCTAAGTAGCACAAACAACCAATATCAAGCGCTCAATATGGTACTTGAAGGTGGCGGTATTGAAATAAACGAGCATGGTGTGTTGCTAACAACCAGCGAATGTTTGCTTAACAAAAACCGTAACCCAGATTTAAACCCTGCTGACATAGAAGTACTTTTAAAAGAGCACTTGGGAGCAACACGTTTTTTATGGGTTGATCATGGCTATTTAGCGGGTGATGACACCGACAGCCACATTGATACCTTAGTCCGCTTTGCTCCAAATAATACCCTTGTATATGTACAGTGTGACGATAAAACTGATGAGCACTTTAGCGCACTTGATGCAATGGAAAAACAACTAAAAACCTTTAAAACTGCCGATAACACCCCATATAACTTAATTGAGTTACCGTGGCCAAAAGCCGCTTATGACGATGAGCAAACACGCTTACCGGCTACCTACGCTAACTACTTAATTATTAATAATGCTGTGCTTGTGCCAACGTATAATGATGCCAATGATGAACGTGCTCTAGCACAAGTTCAAAAAGCATACCCACAACACACTATTATTGGCGTTAATTGCCAACCAATAATTGAACAATTTGGCAGCCTGCACTGTATTACAATGCAATTACCTCGTGGATTTTTAGCTGGAGCAGCACAATGACAAGCCCTGCAAAATTAACCGTTGCGTTAGTGCAACAAAGCAATACCGATAACGCTCAGCACAATATGGCAAAATCGATGAGTGCCATTCGTGAAGCCGCTCAAAAAGGTGCAAAACTGGTTGTACTTCAAGAGCTACACCGAAGCCTCTATTTTTGCCAAACCGAAAATGTTGACGTATTTGATTTAGCCGAAACCATTCCAGGCCCTAGCAGTAACGCCTTAGGTGAGCTTGCTAAAGAGCTAAGCATTGTTATTGTGGCCTCTTTATTTGAAAAACGCGCTACGGGCCTTTATCACAACACCGCGGTTGTATTAGAACAAGATGGCAGTATTGCGGGTAAATACCGCAAAATGCATATTCCTGATGACCCTGGTTTTTACGAAAAATTCTACTTTACCCCAGGTGATATCGGTTTTGAGCCTATTCAAACCTCGGTGGGTAAATTAGGCGTGCTAGTATGTTGGGATCAATGGTTTCCTGAAGCTGCCCGCTTAATGGCAATGGCAGGCGCTGAAGTGTTAATTTACCCAACCGCTATTGGTTGGGATCCTAACGACGACATTGCTGAGCAAACTCGTCAAAAAGATGCGTGGGTTATTAGTCAGCGTGCCCATGCTGTTGCCAATGGTGTACCGGTAATTAGCTGTAACCGTGTCGGCCATGAAAGTGACCCAAGTGCGCAAAGCGATGGTATTGCGTTTTGGGGAAATTCGTTCATTGCAGGCCCACAAGGTGAATTATTAGCAGAGGCTAATAATACTGATGAGCAAATTTTAGTGGTTGAAATTGATCAAAAACGCTCAGAAAACGTAAGACGTATTTGGCCTTTCTTGCGTGACCGTAGAATTGATCACTATAAAGACCTAACAAAAATATACCGAGACTAAGTAAACTTAACTCAAGATGGCTCTTACTTGCTAAGAGCCAACTATAAATGGAGTAATAAATGGCGTTTGAGCAATGGGCAGCCTTGCCTTGGGTAAAATCTCAAAAAGATAAAATTCAATGGGGCCAGCTAAGCGGAAGTGGTTTAAGTATTGCCATTGCTGAAGGCGTTAAACAACAAGACAACTTAGTCTTGATTGTTACGCCTGATACACCAAGCGCACTGCGCCTTGAAACAGAATTAGAATATTTATTACCCGATAACCCAGTAATGGTATTTCCTGATTGGGAAACTCTGCCATACGATCACTTTTCTCCCCATCAAGATATTATTTCAGCCCGTTTAGCCACTTTAAACACCTTAAAAAAAGAACAACAAAGTGTGTTAATTGTGCCTGTATCTACCTTAATGTTGCGCACAGCCCCGGCCTCGTTTATTTACGGTTCAACAATAAACTTTAAAGTGGGCGACAAGCTAGACACACATAACTTTCGTGACAACCTAGAGCAAGCTGGTTATTTAAATGTTCAACAAGTAATGGAGCACGGCGAATACGCTATACGCGGCTCTATCGTTGACTTATATCCAATGGGCAGCCCGCATCCATTTAGACTCGATTTTTTTGATGACGAACTCGACACAATTCGCTTATTTGATGTAGAAACGCAGCGTTCTGATGAAAAAGTAGATAAAATTGAGCTACTTCCAGCGCATGAATTTCCTACTAACGACGCTGATATTGAACGTTTTAGAATAAGCTACCGCGAAAAATTTGGTGCAAGCTCGCAGCAAGACTCTGTATACATGCAAGTAAGCAAAGGTAACTGGCCTGCTGGTATCGAATACTACATGCCGTTGTTTTTTGAAAAGCTAGCGACTATTTTTGACTACTTGCCAGATACAACAACTGTTATGCAGCTAGGTGATTTAGAGCACGCGGCAGACACCTTTTGGCACGATGTAAATGTACGCTACGAAAACCGCAGAGTTGACCCACTTCGTCCATTACTTGAACCCAATGCGCTTTATCAGCCTATTGAAGAGCTGTTTTCTAATTTAGGCAATTTTGCACGTATTCGTTTATCTCTTGCAAAGCTTGGTACTAAAGCGGGCAATAAAAACTTAAGCGTTAGCGAGCTGCCTGCTATTCGAATTGATCATAAGCAGCATGAACCTTATGCCGCGTTTATAAATTATGTAGCAGAGCAAAAAAAGAAAAAAGGCCGCATATTACTCAGTGTTGAATCCGATGGTCGTCGCGAATCATTACTGAGCATTCTAAAACCAAGCGGTTTAAAATTTAAAGAATTTGAAACACTCGAACAATTTACAAAAAGCGCGAGTGATGTAGGTTTAATAGTAAGCCCGCTTGAACAAAGTGTCGTACTTGGTACTAAGCCCAGCCTTTCTATTATTACCGAGCAAGAGCTGCTTGGTATAAAAGTATCTCAGCGCAGACGCCGCAAGCACAAGTACGAAGCCAGCCAAGATGCGCTAATCCGTAATTTAGCAGAGCTCAAAGAAGGTCAACCTGTTGTGCATCTCGATCATGGTGTTGGCCGTTATCAGGGTTTGCAAACAATTGATGCTGCAGGTGTAGTTACTGAATTTGTAACAATTACTTACGCAAGTGAAGCTAAACTTTACGTGCCAGTATCTGCATTGCATATGCTTAGTCGTTACTCTGGCGGTGAAGAAGCCAGCGCCCCGCTACATAAGCTTGGCTCAGATGCATGGGAAAAAGCAAAAAAACGTGCGGCTGAAAAAGTTCGCGATGTAGCAGCAGAATTACTCGACATTTATGCACAGCGCCAAGCAAAACCGGGTAATAAGTTTACTCTAGACGCCCCTGCATATCGCCAATTTAGCGATAGCTTCCCGTTTGAAGAAACTGACGATCAGCGCAACGCCATAGAAGCGGTGTTAGGTGATATGCAATCAAAGCAAGCCATGGACCGCTTAGTGTGTGGTGACGTAGGCTTTGGTAAAACAGAAGTGGCCATGCGCGCTGCTTTTGTAGCGGTTAACGATGATAAACAAGTGGCAATTTTAGTGCCTACCACCTTGCTGGCTCAGCAGCACTATGAAAACTTTAAAGATCGTTTTGCTGATTTTCCTATTGAAGTTGGTGTACTTTCGCGCTTTAACTCCACTAAAGAGCAAAAAGACACGCTTGAAAAAATGGCAAACGGTAAGCTCGATATAGTTATTGGCACACATAAACTTATTCAGCATGACATTAAATTTAACGATTTAGGCTTACTCATTGTTGATGAAGAGCATCGCTTTGGTGTTCGCCAAAAAGAGAAAATTAAAGCCCTGCGTGCCGATGTAGACATACTCACACTAACTGCAACGCCAATACCGCGTACACTTAACATGGCCATGAGCGGCATGCGCGATTTATCAATAATCGCAACGCCACCGGCTAAACGTTTAGCGGTAAAAACCTTTGTACGCCAACGCGATGTAGAACTAATACGCGAAGCTGTACTACGTGAAATTAAACGTGGTGGCCAAGTTTACTTTTTGCATAACAATGTGGAAACTATTGACCGTGTTGCGCAAGAAATTAGTGAATGGGTGCCTGAAGCAAGCGTCACCTCAGCCCATGGTCAAATGCGCGAGCAAGAGCTTGAGCAAATAATGACTGACTTTTATCATCAAAAATACAACGTGCTGGTATGTACCACGATTATTGAGACCGGTATTGATGTACCAACAGCCAACACCATTATTATGGATAGAGCCGATAAACTTGGCCTTGCGCAATTACACCAATTACGTGGACGAGTTGGTCGAAGCCATCATCAAGCGTATGCCTATTTACTCACAGGTGACCCTAAAGCACTCTCTAAAGACGCGAGTAAACGCTTACAAGCAATCGAATCATTGGAAGATTTAGGCGCGGGTTTTGCCCTTGCTACACACGATTTAGAAATTCGTGGCGCTGGTGAGTTACTTGGCGACGATCAATCAGGTCAAATGCAAACAATCGGCTTTAGTTTATATATGGAAATGCTTGAGCAAGCCGTAAATGCGCTACGTGAAGGAAAAGAGCCAACGCTTGAAAATCTACTTAAAAAACAAACCGAAGTAGATTTAAAACTGGCTGCACTATTACCTGATGATTACATACACGATGTTAATGCACGCCTAGGTATGTACAAGCGAGTTGCTAGTTGTGCTAACCTTGATGATATGGATGAACTACAGGTAGAACTTATAGACCGCTTTGGTTTACTGCCTGATGCCGCTAAAAACCTATTTAGCCTACAATTATTAAAAATGCAGGCAAGTAATTTAGGGATAACAAAAATTGAGGCAAATCCAAAAGGTGGTTACTTTGAGTTTAGCCAAGATACTAAGGTTAACCCTAGCTTCATCATTGGTTTGATACAAAGTGCGCCTAAGGTGTACAAAATGGATGGCGCAAATAAACTGCGCTTTGCAATTAGTGAAGCTAACGCTCGCGAACGCTTAAAAATGGTCACTGCAATGATTGCAGATTTCGAAAAAAAGGTTAGCCATTAATGTTGCTAAAAAAATCGCTAGTTATTTTATGCTGCTTGTTTAGCAGCACTGCATTTGCAGAACGCTGGTTTGAGGTTGAGGTGCTTGTATTTAAGCAGCGCCCTGCTCCGTATTTGCAAGAAGATTTTACACTTAAGCACAAAGCTATTGAGGATAAAAACTCTCTAGATTTAATGACACCTCTTTATACAGAGCAAGCAATGCAAGCCTGTATAGATGGTGATGAGCGTTTTCAAAAACGCTCTTTTACCGACTCATTAGTTAATTCAAACCCACAATCGGGTGTATGCGGTGACAGTACAAACTACCTACAAAGCTACGATGAGCTACCTGTAACACCTCTAGCACCCGCTAAAGATGATATGCAGCAAACTTATTTATTAGCGCCAGAACAACTGCAATTTAAAGCGCAGTACCGACAGCTAGATCGCAAAGGATTAACACCTATTCTACATACTGGCTGGCGCTTTGAAGGCGCAAGTAAATCGCGTGCTCCAAGTATGCATTTAATAGCAGGTAAACACCTTAAAAGTGATTCCAACGTAACCCCTAGCTATTCAAATCCTGATTTTGTAAGTTTATTAAACTCACAACCTGAACTGTTTAACGACCCAAACCAATCAAAAGCAGAATGGGAACTAGACGGTTTATTTAAGATACACTTACGACATTATTTATACATTACAGCTAATTTTGATATTAGCCAAAAACTAGAAAATGGCGATATAGAGTCAGCCCGCTTTTCTCAGTTTAGACGTGTAATAAGTGGTGAAGTACATTACTTTGACCACCCACGAATGGGCATGATCGTCCAAATCAGAAAATTCAAACATTAATACTAAGTAGGATATAACAATGAAAAAACTCCTTATCATCGCAGCTACACTAAGCCTTGCGGCTTGTTCTAAGGTAAGCCTTGAGAGTTACGAAAAAATCAAAGTAGGTATGGATAAGACTGAAGTTGAAACCATTTTAGGAAGTGCAGATAATTGTGTTGAAAAAACACTGCATACTAATTGTGTGTGGGGCGACGAAGCAAAAAATATCGAGATCACGCTAGTATCAGACAAAGTAACTTTATATAGTAAACATGGTTTAGCTAATAAATAAATTTAAAAAAGGGATTGATTTTATCGGTCCCTTTTTTAATTACTAAAATTCATTTTTTGGAGTAGATAAGCTCAATATTAACGATTTTACTACGATTTAACGTTATTTTATAGCGTTGGTAAAGTGTTCTATCTTCCTCAGTTAGCACAAGCACCATGTTAAGTTGGTAGCGCCGTTCAACCGCCTGCTTAGATATTTTATTACTATCTAAATGATATAACTTCCCTTCACCACGTTTTAGATAACGTGCAAATGGCGCAAGACTAAATTGTAGCGTGTGCTGCAGTGTATCGTAACCGGGTAAAAATTCTTTCGCACTAACACGTGTCTCACTTGCAAAGTGTAACCACTGCGCGGCTTGTTTATTTTGCTGTCTACGTTTTGAAAAAATAGATTTGACTTCTTTAGGTATCCTTTTAAAGCGCATGTATTCAAGCCAAATTAGCTGACTCGCTATTTTGTCTTTGGTAATACTATTTTTAAAACTAAATCGCCACTTAGGTCGCCCTTGTACAATAGCTCGCCAGATCATACGTGTAATGTCTTCTTTAAATATTTCACGTAGCCCGTAAATAACCCCTAAAATTAAAATAAGCGTCGCGGTGACTTCAGTAAACGTTGAGCGGGCATTAAGTATCACAACCATCACAAATGCCATGATAACAGCTGTTACAGTGCCTTTAACTAATCGTTTAAGGTAGCTGTTAAGAAAACGCGTTTGGCGCTGTAATATAACGCCATGCTCAATTAAACGTTGTAACAAGCGCATTTTATTTGTTATTCGATTTGCGTCTTGCATAGTGGTTTCAGAATTGTAGCTTTTCTCTGCTCGGTACGTATTTTCGTTTTTACAAAACTGCAGTAAATCGTTACGCTCTTTTGCATAATCGCTACTACGTGGGCCTTCATCTAAAAGCTTTAAAAATGATTGCTCAACATGCCAACTTAAATAGTTGTCAGCATTGGTAAAAAATGGAAGTAGTTTTTCGTCATCTGGCGTGTAGCGACGCAGCTTTTTTAAAAGCCCTTCACTTTGTTCATATACTTCGTTAGCGCGTTTATAAAAGTCTTCTGCTTCATCAATTTTTAACGCGTCTTTAATGTCGGCATCAAGGGCTAAACGGACTTGGTAACAAAATAAATTAAGGTTTTGACGGTAATCTTGCTGCTCACCTTTGTTTTTACTCACAAAACGGCTTCGTACTAATGGCAAGTGTATATTGTTAGCGTTGTATGCTAAATGTGATTTAAAGTGGTTATTAAAGTAAGATTCTTCGGTAAGCGTTTGCGGATTAATCCCCATTTCATTAGGGATAGAAAAATACAGATCTATGCGCTGTTCAGAACGAGGAGTTAGCTCTGGTTCAATGACAAAAGATAAGTTTTCATCTTGTTTTAACAATCAGTTCTCCTTCTAAAATATCGTTTTAGTGTACTTGTCTCCTTTGTTTTGTTCAATAAAAAAGGCTCAGTAAATACTGAGCCTTAATACGATTAATGTGCTAGTTAAAACTTGTAGTTTACACTTGCAAAAACACGTGAACCAATTACATCATAAACTTCTGGAACAGTACCCATATCGTTACCACCTAATACTTTCTCAGGCTCTTTATCGAAAATGTTGTTCATGCCACCAGTAAATCGTAATGCATCATTCAAGTTGTAGCTCATTGAAATATCGTGGTAAATAACGTTGTCAGTACTAAAGTTTTCACCGTAGTAGTCACCATCCATTCCACGAAGGAATCTTGCGTTATAAAGGATATTTAATGAATCAGTTAGATCGTAATTAACTGAAAGGTTAGACTTTATTTTAGAGTAACCACCGATGTTGCCATCAATAGTACCTGTGTAATTAATGTCATCTTCTTCGAACTTAATTAAATAAGTTGTATCAAGGTTTATACGGTAGTTATCTGCAGAGTAGCTAATATTCCAATCAACACCCGACGTTTCTTGAGAACCTACGTTAGTTAGTGCTGAACTTAGGTTAGATAAGTCACCAGATTGTGTGATGTTTACTGATGAACATGATTCTGAGTCACCTGCAAAACAGCTATTCATTTCGTTTTGAACATCTAAGCGAGTAATCGCATTAGTAATATCAAACTTCCAGTAATCTAGAGTTGTTGATAAACCGTCAGCTACTTCCCAAACCATACCAAAAGTGAAAGAGCGACTTTCTTCGGCTTTAAGATCGTTATCACTTGTGTAGTTTACAAGTATTTGAGCATCTTGTTCGTTGCCCCATGGATCAGCTAGGTAATCGTACGAACCTGAGTTACCACCAAACAGTTCTGATACGTTTGGTGCTCTAAAGCCAGTAGCTAATACAGAACGAACCATAAACTCTTCAGTTACATTCCACGTTGCACCAAGTTTCCACGTTGTTTCGCCACCAAAGGTAGAGTAGTTATCGTAGCGAGCAGCACCTTCAAGGGTAACAGTCTCTAATACCGGCATAGATGTTTCAAAGTAGATAGACTGTACTGAGAAATCACCTTCAGTTGGATCTTGTTGTGCAGCTGTGCTCTCACCAAGCTGAGTAATTAGATCTGGTGTGTAGTAACCACTTTCAAAGCGGTTTTCTACACCGATTGCGTAACCAATATCACTTTCTGTTACTGCGCTATAACCAGCTGAAAGAATAAATTGCTCGTTACCACCTTCGTTTGACTCAGTATAAATTGAATCGTTAGATGTTAATAAGCTACGATCTAAAGAATCACCGCTGAACCAAAGAGCTTGGTTTGCATAAATGCTTTCTTCAACTCGACTTGCATTAATTGAGTTTTGAACTTTATCTTTTGAGTCATTACGACCGTAAGTTGCACTTACATCCCAGCTTGCATCGTTATCTAGTAAACCTTGTAATGCAACAGATACACGGTAAGTGTCAGTTTCTTGCTCATAAATACGAGGACCAGCATCAACCATTCTTCTTCTGTACTCTAAAGAGTCAGCAAGATCGCCTGTATCTGCGTCACGGAAGCTATCTGTGTAAGTTGAATCCAAGCTAGAAGTACTTAAATCAATACTTGCTGGTTGTGGTGCAAGTTGTTGATTAGATTCACGACGTGTATACATCAAATCAACATTAAATGTAGTGTCTGAGTCTAGCTCTTTGTCAAAACTAGTAAATAAGCTGTATAGCTCATTAGGTGTTTGAGCATAGCTTGATGTTGTGAAGTCGTATGAAGTAGTTCTATCTGCAAAAACACCATTACCCTGGTAAGTTCTGCCGCCCAGTGTTCCTTCAGGGATAAATGAAGACTCGCCAGGCTCTACAAAACGACGATCCGACTGAATTACTTCACCACGGTTTGAGTATTGAGCACCAACAACTAAGTTGCCATCGGCAATATTCATTCCGTGTAATAAACTAACACCGTAGTTATTGCCATCACCTTTTGTAGTGCGGCTGCCTTCAACGTTTAACTCTGAACCTTCAAAATCTTTCTTTGTTATGATGTTAACAACACCAGCAATAGCATCAGAGCCATATACTGCAGACGCGCCGTCTTTTAAGATTTCGATAGATTTGATCATTGCTACAGGAATGGTATTTAAATCAACAGAAGAATCTGCGCCAGTACCTGAAGAAACCATACGACGACCGTTTAGGAGTACTAACGTACGTTGTGAACCCATACCACGTAAGTTTACTGTTGCTGAACCGCCAGAACCATTATTACTTGAAGCGCCTAAGCTAATACCAGCAGCTGATGGCTGAGTAGAAAGTATATCAGCAACAGATGTGAAACCACTTTTTGCAATGAAGTCATCACCGATAACTGTGATTGGGCTTGCTGTTTCCATATCAGTACGGTTAATACGAGAGCCCGTCACCTGAATTTTTTCAATTGATGTAGCTGCTTCGTCAGCCGCTAAAACTTGCACACTTGAGAACATTGGTATTGCTGTAATTACAGCTAAGCCAAGAGTTGATTTTTTCATGAAAGAACCCTACTTGTTGAAGTTTACCTTTATTGGTAATGCTCACTTGTTATAAGAATAGTGAGTCAGATGGGCAACTTAGGCGCTTTTAACTGAACGAAAACTTAACGCCAGTACATTTCTTATCAACCAACAAAATAGAACAACTCTTTTGGGGACATACGTTACAACTTGTTTCATTGTTAATGAATAAATACATTTAAATATCAATAGCATAAATAATTTAAGATACTTAAATAACACAGTTGAAACCAAACTGGTCAACTTTGTAATTCAATGTAACTAATCGAATTATGTACCAAATTCAGATAAATTAACAAGTTAATCACAGCAAATTATTAAAACCGCAAAACTAAATGTTAATTACTAACCGAATTTACGCATGTTTGGTGCTTAAATAGCTTTATTTGACTACTTTGCGGTTTTTTTGATTAGACTTTTTGTTCAGCCACAATTAAAACTGTGTCTTTATTGAATTAGTTTCATATTATAAAAACTTAATTGGCTACTTGATTCAAATAGCAGTTTTAGTGATCTTCTCGCTTAAATAATCGTATGGATAACAATGCAAATTGCTAATGGTAAATGGATTGCATGAAAGTTAGGTATTAAGCCTAATACGTTACATAAAAAGAGTAATTTAGTGTTTGTATTAAAGAGGTTGTATTATCTTTAACTGTTAGCTCTAAATTCCAGAGCATATTTTGCTCAGAACAAATGCCAACCATGGTATCACTTTGCCAAAGGCCATCATGTTTTTTAAATTGCTGAGGAATGTAACCCATATACATAGTAATGCCTTTAAGCTTGGCATCTTCAATTGTAAGGTTTGTTGGCAAATCACTAAAAATAGTAAATGGAGTTTCGGGAGAAAGGGTTTTCTCGCTTAACCATACTTTAACATCATTTGAAAAAGTACAAGGCAAATTGGCTGTGCATGTGACATTTTCTAGAAACTTTTCATCTGTATTTTTGGAAAAATCACATGCTGTTAATAAAAAAAATACCGCCGTGAATAAACTTAATCTAAATATAAGCATAACAATTTCGCACTAAAGAAAAACAAATACTAATAATCGCGACTGCAAATAACAAGTGCGAGTGTTACTATTAAGCCAAATTAGGCACAAACTGTATCAAAAAATAAACAACAAGCTCACAAACATTGATTGATGTCATAATTTTATGTAATTGACCTATCTTTTTTAGGCCAAAAAATTTATCATTTCACCCGCAAAAAATAAGGGTTTCTCAAGTTTTTTTTCTGAAGCTTTCATGTATTGAAAGTTTTAGATAACACGCTTGAGAAAATAGTAGGCCCCACTTTTAAAGGTGGGTAATTCATTTCTAAACGCATTTATTGCAGCGGAAGCCAGAAAATGAGCCAAACAGTAGCATCACAAACTGAGTATAACTATAAGGTTGTACGCCAATTCGCTATTATGACAGTGATTTGGGGCATCGTTGGCATGAGTATTGGGGTTCTGATTGCTGCCCAATTAGCTTGGCCAGCACTTAACTTTGATACACCATGGTTAACTTACTCTCGACTACGTCCGTTACACACGAACGCAGTAATTTTCGCATTTGGTACCAGTGCACTTTTTGCGACGTCTTATTACGTCGTACAACGTACTTGTCAAACGCGTCTTTTCTCAGACAAACTCGCCGCCTTTTCTTTTTGGGGCTGGCAGCTAGTTATTGTATTAGCAGTAATTACATTACCACTCGGTATTACTAGCTCAAAAGAATATGCAGAACTTGAATGGCCAATCGATATTTTAATCGCTGTGGTTTGGATTGTTTACGCTATTGTATTCTTTGGTACTTTAATCAAGCGTAAAGTGTCGCACATCTATGTTGCTAACTGGTTCTATGCTGGCTTTATTATTACTGTTGCAGTACTACACATTGTAAACAGCATGGCAGTGCCTGTGTCGTTAACTAAATCATATTCAATCTACGCTGGTGCGGTAGATGCTATGGTTCAGTGGTGGTACGGTCATAACGCTGTAGGTTTCCTACTTACTGCTGGTTTCTTGGGTATGATGTATTACTTTGTACCTAAACAAGCAGGTCGTCCAGTGTACTCATACCGTTTATCGGTAGTTCACTTTTGGGCTCTAATTTCATTATATATCTGGGCTGGTCCTCATCACCTTCACTACACAGCGCTTCCTGATTGGACGCAAAGTTTAGGTATGGTTATGTCTATTATCCTATTTGTACCGTCTTGGGGTGGTATGATTAACGGTATTATGACGCTATCTGGCGCGTGGCATAAACTACGTACTGATCCAGTACTACGCTTCTTAGTTGTTTCATTGTCTTTCTACGGTATGTCTACGTTTGAAGGTCCAATGATGGCAATTAAATCTGTAAATGCGTTATCTCACTATACAGATTGGACAATCGGCCACGTACACTCAGGTGCACTAGGTTGGGTTGCTATGATTTCAATTGGTGCTATTTACCACTTAATTCCTGCGTTATTCGCGCAAGGTCGTATGTATAGCGTTAAATTGGTTAATACCCACTTCTGGTTACACACTGTAGGTGTTGTTTTATACATTGTTGCAATGTGGATCTCTGGTGTAATGCAAGGTCTAATGTGGCGTGCAGTGAATGCTGACGGTACATTAATGTACAGCTTTGTGCAGTCTTTAGAAGCGTCGCATCCTTTCTATATCATGCGCTTTGTAGGCGGTGTATTCATCGTAACGGGTATGTTAGTTATGGCTTATAACGTTTACCGCACTATTTCAGCTGAGAAAGAATCTCTGAAACTAGACGCGCAAGCACAATTAGCATAACGGAGTGAGATGATGAGCAAGAAAAATTCACAAAACAAACATGAAATAGTAGAAAAGAACGTTGGCCTTATGGCTATTCTGACTGTTTTTGCT
This sequence comes from Pseudoalteromonas sp. APC 3358, assembly GCF_030408075.1. NCBI lineage: Bacteria > Pseudomonadati > Pseudomonadota > Gammaproteobacteria > Alteromonadales > Pseudoalteromonadaceae > Pseudoalteromonas > Pseudoalteromonas sp. APC 3358. Next base: position 119,553 of record NZ_JASDCE010000012.1, on the reverse strand, counting down.
ATTAGCTTCGGCGCGTTAGTTGAGATCACTCCGCTAATGTTTCAAGACGATACAACTAAACCAGTGGAGGGTTTACGCCCTCTTAACGCTTTAGAAATGGAAGGCCGCGACCTTTACGTACGTGAAGGTTGTTCTAACTGTCACTCACAAATGATTCGTCCTTTTCGTGATGAAGTTGAGCGTTATGGTCACTACTCTGTAGCAGGCGAATCAGTATGGGATCATCCGTTTTTATGGGGTTCTAAACGTACTGGTCCTGACTTGGCTCGTGTTGGTAAGCGCTACTCGGACGATTGGCATTATGCTCACTTAGTTGATCCACGTGCTGTGGTTCCTGAGTCAAACATGCCAGGCTTTCCTTGGTTAGCAGAGAATACGGTTGATACAAGCCTTACTCTGAAAAAACTACAACTTTTCCGTGATACTTTTGCTATTAACCCAGAAAACCCAAAACATCCGGGTTTAGGTTATGGCGATGATGCAGAGCTTCAAGCAGATGTTGATAAAGTTAATGCTATGAATGATGGCAAAGGCGCAACAGAAATCCAAGCTCTCATCGCGTATTTACAGCAACTTGGTACCCACTTGAAGTAAAAAATTATGGATTACGGAACATACAGAGGTATTTTGACTCTGGTAATTTTAGTATTGTTTATTGTGATTGTTGCATGGGCATATAGCAAGCGAAGCAAAACTCGTTTTGACAGCGCAGCTAATGCCATTTTTGAAGATGAAAAAAAACATGACAACACGCTCTCTAACGAGGAAAAGGAGTCTGAAAAATGACTAGCTTTTGGAGTATTTGGGTTATTGTATTAACCCTTTCATGCTTATGCATCATCTTTGGCTTATTAGTTTGGAACTTAAAAAACTATGCAGGCGTAGAAGAAGGTGAAAGCTGTGGACATGAATTTGACGGCATTGAAGAGCTAAATAATCCACTACCAAAATGGTGGACTTACATGTTTTTCGCAACTTTTGCTTGGTCGGTATATTACCTTGCAGCTTTCCCAGGTTTAGGTAACTGGGAAGGTTTTGGTAAATGGACTAGCTCTAACCAAGGTATTACGTCTTTAGCTGAATCTAAAAAAGCAGTTGCAGAGGCAAAAGCGGATGGTCGCTTTGTAAAACTTGATAAAGAGTACGAAGCTGCAGAAGAGCGCTTTGGTCCTATTTTTAATAAACTTGCACAAGTACCCGTTTTAGATTTAGTTAATTCTAAATTTGAAGGTGATGCAGCGCAGCAAGTAGCACTTGATAATGATAATAAACATGAGCAAACAGATGGCCAAGTAGCCATTGAAATTGGTCAGCGTTTATTCTCACAAAACTGTGCGCAATGTCATGGCTCTGATGCACGTGGTGGTACTGGCTTCCCTAACCTAACTGATAAAGATTGGTTATATGGCGGAACACCTGACAAAATTAAAGAAACACTTCTTTATGGTCGTATTGCAGCAATGCCAGCTTGGGGTCCTGCTCTTGGCGAACAAGGCGTTAAAGAAATGACAGCACATGTGCTGAGCCTTTCTGGTCGTACTGTTAACCAAAAAGACGCAGACGCAGGTGCCGCTAAGTTTGCAATGTGTGCCGCATGTCATGGTGCTGACGGTAAAGGGTCAGTTGCACATAACCTACCGTTTGGCGCGCCTAACCTGACTGATAACATTTGGTTATATGGTGGTTCTCAACGTGCTGTTGAAGAAACTCTTAACCACGGCCGTGCCGGTGTAATGCCTGCATGGAAAGACATTTTAGGTGAAGATAAGATTCACTTATTAACTGCCTATGTTTACAGTTTATCGCAAGATAAATAAGCACGCGGTTAATAAAATGTTTATAAATTAATTTATTTAATTCAATAGATTAATCCAGATCAAAAAAGCCTCCACTGTGAGGCTTTTTTTTAGTCTTTTACGTATAATTCCTATAAAATAACGCTTCCTAAACTAATTTTAGAGACACTATGCAACCTACTCCGTGGTATAAAAATTTTTGGCCTTGGTTTTTAATCTTTTTTCCGTTAGTTGCCATTATTGGCTGTATTAGCTTATTTATTACGGCAATAGGTAATGGTCCAGATATGGTTGTTGACGACTACTACAAAAAAGGTAAAGCAATCAACTTAGAACTTACTAAGTTTGAAAAAGCAAAAGCGCTTTATCTGCATGGCGGATTAAATGTAAGCAATGAGCGCGTAAGCTTTAAATTTACAAAAGGCGACAGCAGCAATGTGCATGTATTAAAACTCTCTTTTTACCACCGCACAATTAAAGCACATGACTTTACCGCTACTCTAACCCCTAATGCGAATCAAGAATTTACAGCACTACTTGATAAGTACACACCAGGTGCCTATTCAGTATTTATTGAGCCAATAGATGGCAGTTGGAAAATGAAAGAAAATATAACGTTACCAACTGAACAAACCGTTTTAGTTACTCCTAATTATAAGTAGTAATAACTATGTCTAACTCTTGCTTTCATTGCCTTGAAAGTGTGCCAAACGGATTTAGCGCAAACGTTATAATTGACGATAAAGCTCAGCCAATGTGTTGCATTGGCTGCCAAGCTGTTGCGCAAAATATTGTTGATCAAGGTATGACCGATTATTATAAATACCGAACGGTTCGTGCTGGAAAGGTCGAACAGCTTGTACCTGAGCAACTCGCATTTATAAAAAGTTATGACAACGAAGACATTCAAGACGAATTTATAGCCACTAACGATAATATCTCAGAGGTATTATTGAGCGTTGAAGGTATAACCTGCGCCGCTTGTGCATGGCTTATAGAAAAACAACTCTTAAATTTAACCTCAGTTAAGCGTGTTGATGTAAATACATCTACCAACCGCGCGATGATTCAATGGGACAAAACCACCACCCCATTGAGTGAAGTTATTACTTCTTTGGCTAAAATTGGTTATAAAGCCTACCCGTTTCAATCAGATATTGAAGCTCAACAAAAGCAACAAACTGCCAAAGCCTATATTCGCCGCTTAGGTGTTGCTGGTTTAATGACCATGCAAGTAATGATGTTTGCGTTCGCCATGTACTTTGGCATGTTTTCAGGCATGGACAGTAACTTTGAGCAGTATTTTAGATGGATCAGCTTGGTACTGGCCTCTCCTGTTATTTTATATAGCGCACTGCCCTTTTTAACCAATGCTATAAATGGCTTAAAAGCAAAACAGCTCAATATGGATTTACCCGTATCACTGGCTATTTTTGGCGCATTTGGCGCAAGTTGTTACGCCACATTTATGCAAGTCGGCGAAGTATATTTTGAATCTGTGTGTATGTTTACCTTTTTACTGTTATTAGGTAAATATCTTGAATTTAGAGCGCGTTTAAAAGCGAGCGAGTTTACTGCCAATTTACAAAAGTTATTACCATTAACAGCCCGCACCATTAACGAAAGTGGCGAAGAGCTTATAATTGCAGCAAAAAAACTAAAACTTAATGACGTAGTACTTATTAAAGCAGGTGAGACAATTCCTGCCGATGGCGAACTCATTAAAGGCAAAACCACGGTTGATGAGTCAATGATGACCGGCGAACATCAACCAGTAACTAAATTTATTGGTCACAATGTCTATGCCGGTTGCGTTAACCACGATGGCGTTATTGAAATAAAAATTAATAAAATTGGCCAAAATACACTTTTAAATCAAATTATACGCTTACAACACAACGCATTAACCAAGCGCCCTAAACTGGTTGAAATTACAGATAAAGTTGCGCAATGGTTTATAGCGTGCCTGCTTATATTTGCTTCACTTACAGCTATTGGCTGGTACCAAATTGATCCTGAACACGCATTTTGGATCACTATTTCGGTTTTAGTTGCTACCTGCCCGTGTGCCCTGAGTTTAGCCATACCTACCGCGCTCACATGTGCAGTGGCAACGCTTACCCGCAAAGGCGTATTAATAAAACAAGCGCATGTGCTCGAAACGCTCTCACAAATTACTTTATTTGCATTTGATAAAACAGGCACACTTACGCAAGGTAAATTTAGCCTTGATGAAGTAGATATAATCGATAAACAATATACAAAAGCGCAAGTGCTAGATATGGCAGCCATGCTAGAACGTTATTCTGAGCACCCTATCGCCAGTGCATTTGATGAGTTTACGCCAGCTCACCGCAGTCTTAATAACGTTGAAGTACATCCAGGGCTGGGAATTAGCGCACAAGATGCAACTAATCATTACGCAATTGGTAAAAGTGGTTGGTTTAATAGCAAAAAATCGAATGCACAAGCGAGCTTGTATATAAATAAGCAAGTTGTTGCACGCTTTTACTTTGTTGATAAAGTAAAAAGCGATGCTAAAAAGCTTATAGACTCACTTCAATCGCAAAACTTAACGTGTCACATGTTAACCGGTGACGCGTCAGATGCTGGGCAAAAAGTAGCTAAGCAACTTAAACTTGAAAGTGTGCAATTTGGATGTTCTCCACAAGATAAACAAACCGCCGTTGAGCAATGGTCTTCACAAAATGAAGTCGTTGCAATGGTAGGTGATGGTGTAAACGACAGCCCAGTATTTGCCAGTGCGCACTTATCTATTGCTATGGAAACCGGTGCAGACATATCAAAAAATAGCGCCGATGTAGTGCTTCTTAATAGCGATTTAGCCTCCATTGGTCACTTACTTAATGTAGCAAAACAAACCAGACGTATTATTAAGCAAAATCTTGCGCTGTCTTTATTGTATAATGCTTCAATATTACCACTGGCAGCGTTGGGCTTAGTTGCTCCTTGGATGGCTGTTATTGGCATGTCTGCCAGCTCAATTATTGTGATTAGTAATTCACTAAGGCTATTAAAGTTATGAGCATAATTTACATTTTGATCCCTATCGCCATTTTGTTCGTCATTATTGCTATTGGTGTTTTCTTTTGGGCCGTAAAAAGCGAGCAGTTTTCGGATTTAAACAAGCAAGGTCATAGTATTTTGTTTGAAGATGACAAAGAGCAACATAACAAAAGTAATGATTGACCCTCTTTATACCAGCGCATTTTTAATGGGACTAATCGGTAGCGGTCATTGCATTGCTATGTGTGGTGGTATTGCAAGCTCATTACAACTGGCAAGTGACAAACGTAAAACATTTACCTATTCATTTGCTTATAATATTGGACGTGCACTGAGCTATATGGCAGCAGGCGCACTTGTTGCTGGTATTAGCAGCCAATTTGCAAGGCAAAACACCTCCTTCTCTTTAGTACTTTCGTTCATTGCAGCTATTTTTATGCTCCTCGTTGGCGTGTATATAATGCGCTTGGGCCCTACTTTGCAATGGTTAGAGAAAATAGGTAAAACCTTGGTGTGGCAACACATTGTTAAACTAAATAAATATTTAATGCCTATTAACTCTCCTTTTAAAGCCCTAGGTTACGGTGCTTTGTGGGGATGGCTGCCTTGTGGACTTGTATACTCAGCGCTTACATGGGCGATGACTAGCCCAAGTGCCCTTGACGGTGCCTTAGTTATGCTTTGCTTTGCTTTGGGTACTTTTCCCGCGATGATCACATTAGGCGTTACCGCGCAAAAACTAAATACTATTATTAACCATCCATGGACCCGAATTGTATTAGGCAGTGTTATAATTTGGTATGGTATCTACTTATTGATTATTGCAACTGACAAACTGGTACATTAATCTATTCGCATTATTAACCTTTAAGGTTATTTTGCAGTCGTGTATAAAAATTTAAACGGATTAAATTATGGATTTCTCTCAAAGTCGCGCTAAAGGTAATTGTGCTATTAGCTGTAATAACTGCAGTATTAGTCAATTGTGTTTGCCATTTTCACTCAATGGCCAAGAAATGGACAAGCTTGACGAAATTATTGAGCGAAAAAAACCACTCCATAAAGGCGACTATCTATTTGAATCAGGTGCACCTTTACAGGCTATTTATGCGGTTCGTTCTGGTTCATTTAAATCGTACACGTTATCGGAGCGAGGTGATGAGCAAATTACCGGCTTTCATTTAGCAGGCGACCTAGTTGGTTTTGACGCAATAAGTAAAATGACTCATCCCAGTTTTTCGCAAGCACTTGAAACGTCAATGGTGTGCGAAATCCCATTCGATACTCTTGATGAACTATCAGGAAAATTACCAAAGCTTCGCCAACAAATAATGCGCTTAATGAGCAGTGAAATTACATACGATCAAGAAATGCTGCTATTACTCAATAAAAAATCAGCAGAGGAACGCTTAGCTAGTTTCATTTATAACCTGTCAGAGCGTTTTGGTGAGCGTGGTTTTTCGCGTAAAGAATTTAGATTTACGATGACTCGCGGTGAAATTGGTAATTACTTAGGTCTAACAGTAGAAACCATTAGTCGTTTATTGAGTCGTTTTCAAAAAGCTGACTTAATTAAAGTAGAGGGTAAATTTATTACAATTTTAGATAATGATGCCTTGGCTAAAACCGCAGCAATAGTAAAACCTCGTTAGTACCTGCCTCGAATAACAATCCTTTACTCGTAATTGTTATGTAAATAAAGTGTAATTATTGCAATTACACTTACCTTCGACTAATACTTTAGAAGTGGGCTTAATTAAAGTTCTACAAATAAAGAACTTCATTTAACTCAGTACCATTATTTGGCGCAGCGCATTTTACAAAAGCAATAATGCAATTTTATCATCGTTAAAAACTTCTATTTTATTCACTAAATGAAAGGAAATATTATGCGTAATATTTTATGTCTCTTGTTTATTTTTTCTTTAGGTATATTCAGTGCTCAAGCATTAAGTTTCATGATTCCAGATGATGGGGCCGATGACTCTCAATCGTTAAAAGAATTAATTTTGAACACTGAGGAGAATGGTGAATTAATTATTGAACAACCAGGCGTTTATGATATTTGCTCAGCTATAATTTTTAAAAACATCAGTAATGTTGTTATCTCTGCAAAAAAGGGAGTAGTGCTGAGAAAGTGTGATAGATTTGAAGGTGAATATATTTTAGCTTTTTATAACTCACATTTTTTAACTATTGAAGGCTTCATCTTTGAAGGGCTAACAAAAGATAAGGTTAATTACGCTTGGGGCGAGCAAGGTTTACTTTTAGCCGGCTCTTCAGATATTTCAGTGCATCATAACCAATTTTTTAACTTCGGAGATGCTGCAATTAGAGCTACTTCCTCTCACTTATCTTCTTTCGATGGGCCAATTAATTCTTTCAGAATCAAAATTAGTAATAATTACTTTGAAAATATCACGCAAGTTACAACCACTCATCCTTGGAATAATAACTTTGGTGGTACGCATGATATTAGAGTTGAAAATAATACTTTCGAAGGCATGAAGGGCTCTTTAAAGTTCGCCTCTGTAAAGCCAGTGTCTAAGGCTTTAGTAAGATATAATACGTTTAGAAATACAAAAGGTACTGCTATCGAGCTGACCTATTATTCAAATGTTAAAATCATTGCGAATACTTTTTTAGACACAAAAAAATTTATACTCAATGCTTATCCAAACAAGCCAAAAAGTGTGACAATTCCTTTTAATTGGGGGAGTATTTATTTTACGCATAACAGTATTATACGTTCGAAAGGGGGTATTAGAATACAATCTGATGTGACGGGAGAGCTCATTGACGATAATTACGTAAGAGGCATTTATATCAATAATAATCACTTTCTTGATATTGATATGACCGTTTACCCAGAAAAAAAATACTGGGATCTAATTAACTTATTTACTCGCGGTGGGAAAAATTATTTATTTTCTACAATTAAAGACAATACCTATAACCTACTCCCAGGGGTAAGCTTTGTAAAAGAAACTTACGGATTTTCCCAAGAAAATAATATATTACTGGAATCTAAGAATAATTAAAAAGTATAATTTTTTAGTTTGAAGTAACTTTTCAGTATATTTCACAGCCTTTGAGTTACTAAATTTTAGATATCCTTATGGGTTAAGGCTTCTTCAGTCTATTTTGGCCTTAGGTGAGACTGAGTCGATGCAACTTACGTACTCCCAATGAATAGGAAATGGAAATCTATAAAAGGCAAACATGCACCGCAATTAAATCGCTATAAATTAAAAAAGAGCAAAAAAAACATCAAGTATATTTAAAACTTGGAACGAAAATATTTTTTGATTTAGAACAACAATTTATATGCTACCCCTTTAACTGTTTTATATTTACGTTACACTAAATGTACACCCGTTAGGTAAATGGAGTAGCATATGAACACTATTAAACGCATTATTGCGGTTATTGACCCCACCAAAGATGATCAACACGGTTTAGCACGTTCTATAGATTTAGCTAAAAAATCTGGCGCAAGTATTACCGCCTTTATGACGGTTTACGACTTCTCTTACGAAATGACGACTATGCTATCTGGCGATGAACGCGAAGCAATGCGCGATGCCGTACTAAAAGATCGCCAGCTATGGCTAAACGATTTAGTTTCCCCTTACAAAGATATAAATATTGAAACCCAAGTGGTTTGGCATAATCGCCCTTACGAAGCCATAATCGATACTGTAATTGATGAAAAGTACGATTTAGTAATTAAAGGCACACATCAACATGGTGCACTTAAATCAGTTATTTTTACCCCGACCGATTGGCACTTAGTACGCAAATGCCCAGCCCCGGTATTATTTGTAAAAGAAATGGCATGGCCAGCAAACGGTAATATTTTAGCTGCTGTAAATGCGGTTAGTGAAAACGAAGAACATGTAGCACTTAATAAACGCGTTATTAAAGACGCACAATATTTATGTGAACTTGCCAACGCAAAACTTAATTTAGTTAATGCCTACCCTGCAACTCCTATTAATATTGCCATCGAAATTCCTGAGTTTAACCCAGGACTTTATAACGAATCAGTTAAAAAGCATCATCATGAATCAACCAATGCACTTGCTGCAGAGTTTAATTTAAACCCAGAGCAATGTTTTATTGAAGAAGGCCTGCCAGAGGATGTAATCCCTGATGTAGCGAAGCGGTTAAATAGCGAATTAGTTGTTATTGGTACCGTAGGTCGCACGGGCTTAAGTGCCGCTCTTGTAGGTAATACAGCAGAGCATGTAATTGATAGCCTAGACTGTGATGTACTGGCACTCAAACCCGATGGTTACGTGAGCCCTATGGCAAAGGATTAATTTTAAGCTTTATGTGCAAGTTATAAGCGAGTTATTTTTACGTGTTAATAAGGCACGTTTAAATCAATTTTAATTACATCCTAAACTCGCATATTCAGGTGGTTTGGGTATAATACGCCCCTTTATTTTTAGCAAATAACTTTGCTGTATTGTTTTACTAGGGGGCGTAATTGTCACACTCAGATCAAGCTAAAGCTCAATTTAACTTAAATAAGCTGCAAAAGCGTTTACGTCGCCAAACTGGTCAAGCCGTTATGGACTTCAATATGATTGAAGAAGGTGACCGTATAATGGTATGCCTTTCTGGCGGCAAAGATAGCTACACAATGCTTGAAATGCTTCAACATTTAAAACGTGTAGCACCTATAAAGTTTGACCTAGTTGTTGTAAATCTTGATCAAAAACAACCTGATTTTCCTGAGCATGTTTTACCCCAGTATCTTGATAAATTGAATGTTGAATACAAAATTGTAGAAGAAGATACTTACAGTATTGTTACCGATATTATCCCCGAAGGTAAAACAACGTGTTCACTTTGCTCACGCTTACGTCGTGGTATTTTATACCGCACAGCAAAAGAGCTAGGCGCTACTAAAATAGCCCTTGGTCATCACCGTGACGACATGATTGAAACATTGTTTTTAAATATGTTTTACGGCGGAAAGCTAAAAAGTATGCCGGCTAAATTAATGAGTGATAACGGCGAACATATGGTTATTCGCCCACTTGCATACTGTAAAGAAAGCGACATAAGCCAATACGCATTTGTACAAGGTTACCCTATCATTCCGTGTAACCTATGTGGCTCGCAAGAAAACTTACAGCGTAAACATACAAAAACAATGCTCGCTAAATGGGATGCGGAGCACCCGGGTCGTATTGAAAGCATTTTTACAGCAATGCAAAACATAGTGCCTTCACATTTAGCTGATGCCGACTTGTTTGATTTTAAAAACTTACAAACAGGTGAAGTAATTGATGGTGGCGATATAGCCCTTGATAAACCAGACATTCCTAAAGTGCCTGTGGCTAATGAGCTTGATGAACAAGAAGCGCCAAGTGTAGTTACTATAAATCTAAGCTAACTTTTAGTTAGCTAAGAGTAAAGAATTAAGGGTTTGTATTTATATACAAACCCTTTAATTTACCAATTTAATCTTAAGCTTTACTTTAACTCTCAGCTAAGCCTTGTAAAAATTCCAAACTTAACTTTTCTTGTGCATTAGCCTGATATGGTAATTGCTGCAAGCTATCGTACGAAAAATCGTTAATATCAAAATGACTTATTTCACTATTCCCAAAGCTGTTTCGCTCACCTGGGCTTGGCGACATTCTCTCAATAACAAAGTCGCTTAAGCGCATATCTGTAATGCCTTGTGGTAATACCGACCAGTGGGCTTTCAAATTAAGAGTTTGGCTTCCCTTCGTTAACCGCTCTTTAGATACTAAATGAGCAAGTGGTGTATCGCCACTGTATAAATTAGCCCTAACACGATACAAACCACTTTTTACTACCACTATGTTAGCTGGCAAAATCATGTTTTCGTTTTGTGCATAAGCAGTTTCAAAACCTGTTAAAGTTGCACTCGGCGGCATATATTGAATTTGCGCAACTACGGGAACTTTTTTACCCGCAACATCACCCTCTACAAACACTTGTAAGCTACGAGGGTAATCTTCATCCTCTTCAAATGTTATAATTGCTTCACCGTCACGCGCATTGCCTGTATGGGTATTTAACACTTCTTTTGTATCTGTATTTGCAAGCTCAACGACCACTTTTCCAAGCCCTTGAGCGCTTATCTTTATTGTTATTTCTTCTGGGTATACAAAACGATATTGCTTAAGACTTAACGTTAAAGCATCGCCACTTTCATCAATAGGGCTCGATACCGGGTAGAATTGATTTGGCTTTAATCGATCTTCATCTAATGGACTCAATGGCTGAGAATAAGGAGGAAATTTAAGTGCACTTTCATATTGCATAACCACTTGCTGCGCTGCTTTTGTTAAGTCTTCATTAAACGCGATTTGTTTTTTTGATTGTGTTTTTTTTGCTGTAGGTACATCTATAGGGATCACTTTTACTGGCGATAAATCAGCTACGCTCGCACTGTGTTTAACCTGAGGTGTTATTGGCTCAGCAACTTTATGAGCATCATTTTTACCTGTAAACCATAGCGAGAATAAAATAGTGCTAATAATTAAAGCAACGACATAAAATTTTTTCATTTTTATATTTCAATCTTTTATAAGGCGTATAGTTTTTAACTACACGCCTTGTATGTTATGGAATCACATTATAAATAAGTGCTGATGCGCTTAAATTATTTGAATCCTTAATATAACGATATTGTTTTTTCCAAAACCAACTACCTGTAGTTTTATCAAACGTATTAAAACCTACAGTGTCACCTTCCACATTTACGTTATTCATGGCTATTGTTACATTACCTTTTCGCTGCGCGTTATGTATTTCGTTATGGCTATAACTGTCACTCATCATCATTGGATAATGGTTTGGCATAAAGCTACTTACTGCATCACCTTGCGATTTTAAATGGCCATTTGTATCAATACTGCTGCTACAACTTCCAAACGAGCCAGCCGAACTGGCACCACATGAAGAGTGCGATGCAACAACCGAATCATCATTGCCTTTTAAAAAACCACCCGTTAAACCCAAATATGCATTTCCATCGGCAACAAAGCGTAAACGTGGCGTACGTGCATCTGGGAATGGTGAAATTTTACGTGCATTGTTTACTTTTAAATCGTGTAATACACCAACAGCTTCGGTTACATCACTTCCTAGCCACCATTTGAGTGCAGCATCGACCGCAAAGTTCCATGATGCGCCAGTTAAAGCACTAACAGCTACGTCAGCTAGCTCACTTCCACCACCCGCGCCTGCTAAATCAAACGTAGCAACAATATTAAGCGGCTCTAAGCCTTCGTTTTCTAACCAGTTTTCTTGATTATCAATAATATGGCGTGCAACTAAGTCTCCTGTTGAATGTGTTACAAATACACAGCCATCACTGCATAAATTAGAGCGTGAAATTTGCTTTAGCTTTGGCCACACCCAATCGGTAGCAATTTTACCTTCAATACGTTCATAAGCAGGCCAATCAATTCGCTCATCTGCACGATTATTCCAGTACGATTGCCAATATGTTTCACCATCATTGATTACATCACTACCCGACTTATTTGTTATTTGCGAAGTTTGTAACCCATGAATTAATATAATTTTGTAGTCTTTACTCGCTGCAGAAAAGCTCATTAACATAGCTAACCCCGCACCAATTAGGTGGCTTGGCTTAATTAATTTGTGTGTGCGTTTTGTGTTGTTCATACAATTCCTTAATGTTGTGTACTTAATATTTTATTATCATTTAAGGTATTCATGTTGGTTTACATAAGCTTGTCAGCTTAGGTGTTCACTAGGGTCTGTTGTTCTTTGCGGATTAAAATTTGTTCAAACTAGAGGCTATTTAATCACGGCGCGAGATTTGTAACCTAGTGGGCTCGGTAACTGCTCCTGCGTTACTCTACTGGCTTACATCCATGTAAGAATAAGTAAAAAACGAGCAACAAAGAGTAAATAGCCTCTAGGAAGTACCCTTTGGGCAGCGTCTGTTTGGCATTAATGCTACGTTATCGCCTATTTATGGGGAACAACCACACTACTTAGGCTCTGCCTTGCCTAAATACCAAACAGACTGCTGCAAATTTAACCTTGAAAGATCAACAGACTCTAGTATTAGGAACAACAAACAAAAATGCAACAACTTATTATCATTTAGGGAAGAGAAGAAACTTATTTCATACCGATTAATGAGTTAATAGAGGTATAGTTGTTATATTTGAAATTATTAGATGGGTTTCAAGGGGTATATTGAGGGTATATTGAGGGTAGTAAGATTAAAGCGGATACCATTGAAAGTGCCCGCTTTAGAATAAGGACGAAGCTAATCTAACCGTTAGCTTTAAGTTCACTGGTAAATTGCCCAATCGCATTTACAACTTCTTGTGCACCTTGTTGGATCTCTTGCATCACTTCACCAGATTCTTTAGATAACGCCAAGCCTTGCTCTGCCTTCTCTTTACCTTTTTCTATTACAGCCACCGTATTTTGGGTTTGTGATTGGTTGCGCTGTACAACTTCTACAATTTCTTCTGTTGCTTTTGAGGTACGCGATGCAAGCAATCGCACTTCATCTGCAACCACAGCAAAGCCTCGCCCCTGCTCGCCAGCTCTTGCCGCTTCAATTGCGGCATTTAATGCTAATAAATTTGTTTGCTCAGCAATACTACTAATGCTTTGTACAATACTCGATATTTGTTGCGACTGCTGATCAAGCGCTGATATTTCATTTGCAGCTTGCTCCATGTTAATAGCCAGCTCAGTCATTACTGCGACTGTATCTTGTATAACGCTCGCGCCTTGCTCTGCTTTTTTATCAGTTTGGGTTGAGGTGCTATAAGCAATTTCGGCAGCTTGTGATATCGCAATTTCTTGATTTACTTGGTCAGTGATAACAGTTGCAAACTTCATCACTTTATAAAGCTCATTCGCGTCATTTGAGATTGGGTTATACGACGCTTCTAGCCAAACAATGTTGCCATGTTTATCTACGCGCTTAAAACGCTCAGCAATAAACTTACCTTCTCTTAATTTAGCCCAAAATTGCAGATACTCTTGGGAGTTATACTCTGAAGCCTCACAAAACGTACGGTGATGTTTACCTAGTATTTCACTTTCTTGATAACCCATTGCAGCCAAAAATTGATCATTTGCTTTTAAGACATGGCCTTCTAAATCAAATTCAATTACCGCCATAGAGCGATATATCGCTTTAATAGTATCGCTTTGCTCGCGAGAAGCCGTAATTGTTTTTGTAAGTACACTTCCGAATATAGAAAAATAGAGCAACTGATCTTGCTCCCCTTTTACTGGATGTACTATTAAACGTAACCATTCAGCTTTACCATCGCTGCGCATAACTTGCAATGCACCGCCCCAATGCCCTTCTTTTTTAATAGCTTGCTGTAGGCTTTTAAACTCTGAAGATTGACGAGACGAATCTGTAATAAAATCGTCAAAAGAATTATTAGTTAGATCATCTTCACTGTAGCCTAGGTTTTCTAAAAACTTATCATTGGCGTGCGAAATTCGGCCATCATAAAGAATGTTTAGTACTAACATCTCTCGGTAAAGCCCTTCCCATACTTGTTGTAATGGGTAAAGTTCAGCTTTTAGAGAAGCTATTTCGTTTTGTTTATTTTTAGAAAAAAACATTAATATCCCTACTAATACATTCGATATGAAATGAAATTAATTTTATTATAGAAGATATTATTTATAACGCGATAAATAATAAGAGCTTTAATTACTAGATTCAGAAAGTTTTAAAATAGCCAATACATAAACACTGGTATCTACAAATATGTGGATACATCAATAAAATAACTTCTATGTCCCAGCAGAACCTTTAATTCTCAAACTTTAATCTTTCATACAATCCAGACGCTCTTGATACGCTTTTATTCATTGCTAATTGCAGTACTTTTTTGTCAGCCACCAGCTCAAACTTATTTTTAGCGCGGGTTATTCCCGTATACACTAATTGCCTGTTAATACCCATGCGCGCTTGTTTTAGCGGTGGCAGTACCATGGCTGTGTAGCTAAACTCTGAACCTTGTGATTTATGAATAGTCATTACATAGACTTTATCGTGCGCAGGGAGTCGTGCTGGCGAAAATGTTCGTTGATTACCTTGCTCATCAATAAATATGGCTTTGAGTTGATCACTTTCATCGGGCATTAAAATACCAATATCACCGTTAAATAACTTAAGTTGATAATCGTTTTGGCTCACCATAATGGGCATGCCTGTGTAATGATGTGTATTAGGGCTAACTGTTATTAAACCTTGCTGTTGCAATACGCGCTCTATTCGCTGATTTAAGCTATGCACGCCGTAATCGCCCTCTCGCACTGCAGCTAAAAGCTGATAACTAGCAAAAGCAGCATGCACCTGTGCAACATCTGCACCTTGGGCAATTAAGTTAAGGTATTTTGCATAATGACTTGCTGCACTTTTAACCAGCTTTTCAATTGGTTTTGCTACAAAGTCGTAATCTAAAATTACATCGTTAAAACGCCCTTCAGTACTTTCTTGCTCAACGTAATTTAAAATACCGGTGTTATTTGTGTTTACCGCAAGTGCGAGTTGACCAATGCCGCTTTGTGCATCAAATCGATAACTGTGCTGTAGAAAAGCAACGCAATCTGCGAGTTTAAATTCACTCACGCTTTGCGCTACGAGCTTAGGTTCATTATTAAAACATAGGCTATTTAGCTCATCACAACGTGCTTGCGAGTAGCGTGGCGTTTGCCCAAGTGTTAAACCTTGGCATAAATCGCTCATTACGCTGCCGGTATCTACCGAGGCAAGCTGATCTTTATCACCTAGGAGTATTAATCTCGCGTGCGTAGGCAATGCTTCTATTAATTTAGCCATCAGCGATAAATCGACCATACTGGCTTCGTCAATAATCAGCACATCTAAATGCAGCGGATTGCTTTTGTTGTGTCTGAATTTATTAGTAAACGGTTTTACGCCCAATAAGCGATGAATAGTCTGAGCGCTTTGCGGTATCAGCGTTTTTATATCATCAGGAATCGTTGTGAGCTTATTTTTAGCGCCTAAAATAGACTCACTTAAACGTGCAGCGGCTTTACCTGTCGGTGCCACCAGCTTAATGCTAAGCGGCGCGGTTTTATAAAGTGACTGCAAAATAGCCAGCAACTTAGTCACTGTGGTAGTTTTACCTGTACCTGGGCCACCCGTGATCACACTAAAGCCTTTGGTGGCCGCAATCGCACACGCCACTTTTTGCCAATCAGTCTCAATTGTTGAATCAGCAGGAAAATAGGTATTTAAAAGTTCAGCCAATACTTCATTATTAATATTGAGCTTTCGCTCGCTCATGCTTAATAGTCTATCCGCGAGTGTTTGCTCATAACCGGCAAGGCGCGCAAAATAAAGTCGCTCGTTAAACAGTTGTAGTGGTTTATTTTCGCCTACGCTTTCATGGCTTTGTAAATAATTAAGCGCTGTGTGTACATTAAAATCATCACTAAACGGGCTTAGCGTACTGGGTACATTGCCATCGAGTTTATTAAAGTCACTTTTGCGCAAGTTAAAAGGATTGCTCCAGTCAACCTCATTTAAGGTTAGGCAGCTATGCTGGCTTTGCTGTGATAAGCACAGCAATAAAATAATATAAAATAGTTCATTGTGAGTTTGCTCAATGTCATTAGCACACAGTAATTCAGCGAGCTTCACATCAACTACACGCAGTCGGTTTTGCGCTAATAAATACTCAAGTAACGGGACTTCGGTAATCGTATTATTTAACACAATGTCCTCTAATGGGGCATCTTGTGCTACATTTTTTGAAGTAAGAGGCTCTGCGGCTTCATTATTAAGTGTCTCGTCTATATCGTCAAACAAGCCAGGTTGCTCATTTAAATCGCTCATAGCATAGCTCCTTGGCTAAATAAGCCATCTAAAATAATCACTTGTTCTTCAGTTAGCTTTTTAAAGTACACGCCTTGCCCTGTCGGCATTCCACGTAAAAACGTGTAATACACGCCGCCTAAATGGGTTTCTATCGAGTAATCAGCTATACGTTGTTTTAATAAACGATGCAGCGCTACCGTGTAGATTAAATACTGTAAATGATACTGATGACTGCTCATCGCTTGCTCAAGCATATCGCCTTCGTAATCAGCTGGCGTACTGCCTAAATAATTAGACTTATAATCTAAAATATAATATTTGCCTTGGTAGCAAAATATTAAATCGACAAAGCCTTTTAACAAGCCTTTTACTTGTGAAAATTCAAGCTTACTTTGCGTAAAGCCAAAATGTTTAACCAGCATTTCGTTTAGCTTAGGTGCGCTTAAGCTCTCAAGTGGTAAATTAAACTCCATTTCGACTAGGCAGTCGCTTGGTGTAAGCACACCTAATGAAAGAAGGCTGTTTTCTAGAGAGCTTTTATCTAGGGGGCACGCAAGAACATCAAGCACCCACTTTTCAGCCACTTCTCGCCATTGATCACCTATGTGGTACTTTTCAAGGCTGCGCTTAACTACCTCAGATAAGTTTTGCTCGGTATTAGTTGGGTGAACTATTGGGCTAGTAAAATCTATTTGTTCAAATATTTCGTGCAAACAGCTACCCGGCTTTGGCCCTTTAGGAAAACTATAAGGTGATGGCAGCTCGTCCTCTTGCACTGCAAACTCGTCTTTTTCGTGATCTTCATCACTTCGCCCTGGGGCTAATTGGTCGCTGTGCTTTTTAAAGCTCAATGCACTAAAGCTGGTTGCTCGCCAGTTACGCTCAATGCTTGCTGTTACTTTATTAACACTTAACGTTTGCTGCGCACTTTCACTGTTATTAAAACAAAGTGTTCCCTGTTCTAATAATGTTTGTGAGGTAAATTGCTGATAGCTCATCGCACTATTAGCGTCGCAAAACTCACTTAAATGCGTGCGCCATGTTTGGCTACTGGCAAGCTCAAGCCCTGCAAATAAAACATGCCCTAGTGCACTACTTTGCATTGCTAAGCGGCTACTTTGCCCTTGCCCAATGTTATAAACACCAAGCGCACAAAAATGCACAGCGCGAGTAAGTGCTACATACAGCAGGCGTAAATCTTCAGCTAGGCGCTCTTGCTCTGCTTTTTGCAGTGCATCTTCGTCTTTACTTAAATCGTAAATTAGTTTGCCATTATCGTGATAAAGCGCTTCTTTAGTTTCGCGATAGCCACTGGCAAACGGCATAAATACCAGTGGGTATTCAAGCCCCTTTGAGGCATGCATAGTGACAATTTTAACTAGGTTGGCGTCACTTTCTAGGCGTACCTGTACTGTTTCACCGTCTTGTTGGCTTACCTTTTGTGCAAACCAGCGCAGCAAACGCAGCGTGCCTTCAAGCTCTATTTGTTTTTGCTGAAGTATTTCGCCCAAATGCCTAAAGTCAGTCAGCCAACGCTCAACGTTATATCCCAATCCTTGCCATTTAGCGCTAAGCTGGTTATGGCTCATTAAGCGCTCAAGCATTGCCATAGCGCCTTGCTTGTTCCAAATGTGGCTAAGTTGAGCAAAAAAGTTTAAATGCTCTTGCCATTTATTCTCATCATCGGCGAGTGCGTGTATTTCGTTATAACTTAAACAAAATAGTGGTCCGGCTAAAACACCGCGCAGCAATGACTCATCATATTGACCATGCAGCGCTGTTAAAAAGTTAAGTAGGTGATGGCTAAGCTCTTGGCTAAAAACGCTTTCGCGCGATAAATACACGCTGGAAATTTTGGCATCATCTAGCGCTTTTTTCATTATTTGTGCTTCAACACGGTCGCGCACTAATATACAAATATCGGCAGCGCTTACAGGGTTACTGCCAATGCACGCGTCCCCCTGTTTTGCTTTTTCAAGCAGGGTCACTATTTTATTAGCAAAGTGAGTGGCTAAATGCGCTTGCCCTACACCTTTGTTAGTTGGTTTGTTTTTTTCATCGGCGGCTTCATCCACAAATACATTAAATTCGAATGCGGTAGCGGGTTTGCCATCAATTAAAAAAGAATCAGCCGCTTTTTTGCCTTTCGCAGCCACTGCGTTAAACGGTATAGCGTCGTTATAAATAAAGCTGTTAGCGTGTTTGCCAAATAAACTATTAACACTATTGACTATATCGGTGCTTGAGCGAAAGTTAGTACCCAGCGTAAATTGCTGATCAGTCTGTACAGCTTCTTTTGCGCCAATATACGTAAAAATATCCGCGCCCCTAAAGCCATAAATAGCTTGTTTAGGGTCGCCTATCATGGCAAGCGTGGTATTTTGTTGCCCATAAATTTTACTAAAAATACCGTACTGAATCGGATCGGTATCTTGGAATTCATCAATCATGGCAACCGGAAACAA
Organism: Pseudoalteromonas sp. APC 3358; assembly: GCF_030408075.1. Lineage (NCBI taxonomy): Bacteria > Pseudomonadati > Pseudomonadota > Gammaproteobacteria > Alteromonadales > Pseudoalteromonadaceae > Pseudoalteromonas > Pseudoalteromonas sp. APC 3358. The sequence goes on along the minus strand of NZ_JASDCE010000012.1, from coordinate 100,405 downwards.
CTGCGCAATTTTTTGCGCCAGTACGTCGCCTTGCTCGTTATTAAGCGCACTGTGTAAATTGGTCAGTAAGTCATCAGGGGTGATCACGCTTTGCTCTTGCTTGCGCTTAACTATTGCGGCTTTTACCCAGCGTGCTGCATGTTGTACAACCGCTATTTTGAGCCCTTGGTTTATGGTGTTGTTAAGGGCGGCAAGCTCGTCAAACTGACTCAGTAATGGATGCACAAATAATGGCTGATTTTTTTTATAATTGCCTGCATCGCTTAGGTTTTCTGTACTCCACACTTCAAACGAATACTTGTTAGTGCCAAATTCAAAAAACAAATCGCCGCCTAAACAAAATGCCTCAAGCGCACTAAGGCTGCCTTTTCGTGCTGGCGTTTTAGACCCGCTTAAACCCGAGCCTTTAATAGCACCTATAAACTCTTGCTCTAACACCGCTTTTTTAAATGCAGGTACACGGATTATGTACTCGTCACGGGCTTTCCATACATCATCTAAATTTATTTGTGGCGTAATGTGCGCATTAGCTTTATTTAAAATGCTCGCCACTTGAGCGAATAAAGCCTCTGGTGCGGCAAATACCTCTAAAATAGCATCTGTGCGTTCTTTGTTAAGTGGGTATACAAACGCGCGCCAAAAATCTTTAATGGTTTCGAGCAGTATGTCGCGCTCATCTAAAATAAATTCGAGATTAAACGCCACACCCGACTCAAACGCATGTTGTTTTAGCATCCGCTGACAAAAGCCATGAATAGTAAAAATAGCGGCTTCGTCCATTGATTTAGCAGCTGCATCGAGTAAATCAAAGGCGCGGTGCTTATCATCAATTTTGGCAATTACGCCTTCAATGAGTTCGTCGTTTGGGTCTTGCCCAAGCAATGCGTCGCGCGCAGCAATAATTCGGCTGCGCACGCGGTCTTTAATTTCTTGGGTGGCAGCGTCGGTAAAGGTTACTACCAAAATTTGCTCAACACTGAGCGGCGTATTTAACTCACCTTCTATTTGCATACCTAGTAAGTAACGTAAATACAGTCCCGTAATTGTATAAGTTTTACCAGTACCCGCACTGGCTTCTATTAAACTTTGACCAGTGAGCGGCATAGTAAGAGGATTAAGCGCTTGCATGGTCACTCTCCTTTGCGTGTTCAAATAAAGGCGTGAGCAATTTATCACTCCATTTTATAAATTCTTCTTGGCAGTCATTTAGCGATTGCACCGTTAAGCGAATATACGGATTTTCGCCCTCGCCTCGCCCTATGTATTGCGGGCTAAATTTGCTCATTGCTTTTGTTATATCGCCGCCGCTTTTAACGTATTCATAACCACTTACCGGAAAGAACGGCACAGGCTCTGCGCGCAGCGCTTTGTATAACTCAAACCAATCGGCTAATAGTGCATCCGCATCGGCTTTGTTTATGGGCGCAAAGGTAATTTGCTTATCGAGCCCAAGTAACAATGTTTCTACTTGTTGATCCATACTTTGCGCTGCAAGGTGATAAATAAAGCCTTTAATTAAATCTTTCGCTTTAATACTCGCACTGCGGTAAAACACTTGTTTTTGCAAATAAATATGATTGAGCCAGCCCTCTATTTTGGTGCCTTCAATGGTAAGCAAAACTTCTATCGGCTCACTTTTCCCGCTTTTAATATGCTCTTTAACTTGCCCTGCAAGCGCATCAACTCGGTGCTCCATACTCTCAAATATGAGGCTGCCTACATTGGCTTGAGGTAACTCACCCCGCTGCAGTATTTGCTCGGTACTCAGTGGTTGCTCGTTTATATTGGCTTTAAGTATTTCATCAAGGTAAAAATAACGGCGCAGCGCATCTAAACTAAATGGCTCTTCGTCTTTTGCTACTTCGTTAAATTGTGGCAGGCGTAAACCTAGTGTTTGCTGATAAAAGCTCTCTTGTGCGCTGCACACACTTCTAATAAACACATCAAGATCTAACTGCTCTGGCACAGTCACATCAAGTGCAATAACTGGCTCTGGTTTAATTGACTCACTTGGCAGCCAAATTGGATTGTAACTGTGGTTGCTCAGCACAGTATTGGCTTGCTCATCGGCTAAGTAATAATGGCTATTAAAGGGCTGTAAATGCTGCTGATTGATTAAACATGCTGGCAGCGTTTTTTCGCTTTTATCGCTTAATACAAAACTACGCCCAATATACTCTAAAAGCTCACTTACAAGCGTTGATGGCATGCGCGGTTGGTTATCAAAACACGAGCGACCAATGTAACTCATGTATAGGTTGTCGCGGGCACTCAATAGCGCTTCTAAAAATAAGTAGCGGTCATCTAATTTACGTGATCGGTCACCTTTTTGCTTTTTAGAATAAGGCACTAAGTCAAAACCAATGGGCTGTACGTTACGTGGGTAGTCGGCATCGTTTAAACCCAGCATGCATACCACTTTAAATGGTACGGCGCGCATGGGCATAAGCGTACAAAAATTGACTTGCCCAACTAAGAATCGCTGCCCTACGCCTTTTTCTTGAATGCCTTGTTTAACTAAGTAACTAACAATACGCTGCGAAACAGCTTTGCTGTAATCGCCGTTGTCGTGGTGTTTTTGTAATTCTTCGAGCACGTTTTGAAGTACTAATAAATCCCAGCTGTCGTCACTTTCACTTTCGTATATAGCGTTTAGTAGCTCGCTTAAAATATGCGCTTTATTAGTGAGCGTATCGTCGGGCGTTAGCTGCTCTTTAAAGCTTTGCAGTACATCAATAAAGTGCACGAGCTTATTGAGTGTATCGAGCGCCATGCCTTCTACTTCGTCAGCGCTGTAAATACCGTTAAACGGGCATTGTTCGTCGCGCATAGCAATACCAAGCAGTAAACGGTTAAGCCCATGTTGCCAGGTATTTAAATCGATAGCTGGTAAATCAAAGCTTCTTTTATGCGCTGCGTTTATACCCCATTTAACCCCAACACGTTCAAGCCAGTATTGAATTTGCTCGTATTCGTGCGCTTCAAGCCCAAATTTTTCGGCTATTTGCGTAACTTGTAATAAATCGAGAATATCCGACACACCAAAGCGCGAAAACGGTAAGTTAGCTAAACTCGCAAATGAGCTAAGGACGGGCTTTTCTTGCTCTATGGCTAAATCGGCCAATGCGTAAGGAATAAAGCGGCTGCCTTGTGCTCCGCCAAATACGGCTTCAATGTAAGGGCTGTAAGTGCCTACATCGGGCATCATGACGATTATGTCTTTGGGGGTAAGCGCTGGGTTTTGATTAAATAAGTTAAGTAAGTAGTCGTGCAAGCGCTCAACTTCTCTGAGCGGAGTATGGCAATCGCTTAGCGTAATGCTGGTGTCGGTTGCGCTGATTGGTAATTTACCTTCGTCGTTTATAAACCACTCTTTGTTATCGGTCAGCGATTCACCTTTAAACGCAAGCTGATAAATCTCGCTTTGTACTTGCCCTAGTAAGGTGTCGTCAAACACATCAATAAAACCATCAATCCAACGGGCATCTAACTGTACGAGTTGCTCAAAATAGTCGCGACCTAATTTACCCCACGACGATAACAACGGATTACCTATAAAGTAGTATTCTTCATCTGGGTTGGTGTGTTTTTTTTGTTGCGCTTCCACCAGCGGCATTTTAGCGTATTTAGCGCTTATTTTAGCTGCTGTTTTTTCATCTATAATATCGCCCCAGTAATGCTCACTCGGGTTAAAAAAGAATAATATAACCTCTGTTTTTTTACTCAGCGCTTCAAATACGTCTAGCTGGGAGCTGGCAATCGCCGATATACCAAATAAGCTAATGCGTTGTGGCAGTATGCTATTGTCCATAGTCTCAAGTGCTGCAAGTAACTGCCCTTGCATATTAGCGCGATGAAATTGGCTTTGCCCAAGTTCTTGGCTTAGTTTTACAATGCGTCGCCATAAGTCAGGCTGCCATGGGGCAATGGTTACATCTACGTCATCAAGCTCATCTTTGCCGCTATCCCATGTGGCTATCCAGTGCGGTCGGTACATTAAATATTGGTCGTACACATCGGCTATTTTTTCGCATAACGCAAAGGTTTTTTGCCCGTCAATATCGCCCTCTAAATAGGTTTTTAGCGGTAAATATAGCGGCTCATCAATACAGATGGGTAAAGTGGCAAACAGCTTCCAAGCAAGGTTGGGCTTATTAAATGCCGACTCTTTAGGGACATTTGGCAGTAATTGCTGATACAACTGCCAAATAAAGCTCGACGGCAGCGGAAAATCTACCTGCGCCGCAACCCCTAAGTTTTCGCTCAAACCTATTTTTAACCACTGCGACATACCCGGCGATTGCACTAGCACTACTTCTTTGTCGAACGGGCTTTGCAATGGGTTTACTTTTAACAGCTGGTGGAACTGCGCTTGCAGGGCTTCCATCCGGTTTGATTGAATAATATTTAGCATATAACACTGACCTTGCTTGAGATAAAACCAGTGTAAGATATTTTCAATATTAGGGGTAGCGCAAACGGGTAATTGGCTTTAATAAATCAGAGAGTTAAGAACTAACTTACAGATTTTATACGCACAGCATCTATTTTATATACTGTGCGTAGTAGTGAGTTTATTTATAAGGGCTAATACTTGATAAACTAAAGTCACTTTGCATTATTACTTCGCCATCAATGCCTTTTAATTTAAGTGAAATAGTGGGGTCAATTTGCTGCCAGTCTATGCTTAAATCACCATAATTTACGTTATGAGTAAAATTCCCTACTCGGTGTTTGTTAGGGCTTACATCTTTCCACTTTTCAGTTAAGCCAGAGCTGGTCATCTCAATTAATGGGTAATCAAGGTTTTGCTGATACTTTGATATTTCACCCCAGTGCGTATCGCCGCTGATGATCACTACCCCATTTACCTTATGCTTTTTAATCAATGCAAATAAACGGTTTCTATCTTCAGGAAAGTTTGCCCATGACTCCCAACCTGTAAAATCAGGTAAAAGCTGTAAGCTTGAGGCAATCAATTTTATTGCAGCAGGCTTTTTAAGCTCTTGTTCAAGCCATTGCCACTGGGCTTCACCTAGCATTGATGCGCCCTTCACTTCACTAGGACTATACGGGCCTTGGTTATTAAGTTTGCGCTTAGTGTAGTATTCAAGCTCACCTACATGGTTTAGCGCATCACGGTTCCAACGTAAATCAGGCATTATTACTTGTATGGTTTGCTCATTTTCACCATACATGTACGAGGTATAAATTCCATCAGGACGAGTGCGACGCGCTGAGTTTACAGGTTCATCCCAAAAATTAAGCATAATTTGGCGTGATTGCTCTTTATGCGGATACTCTTTACCTGCATCGTTTTGGCCATAATCGTGGTCATCCCACATAGCAATGATAGGCGTTTGCGCTTTTAACGTTTTAAAACCAGGCTTTGCCCCTAAACGTTGGTATTTTTCGGCAAGTACATCCATATCGTTGGTATCGCCGTAAATATTGTCACCCAAAAATATAAACAAATCCCCCTGCTCTTTGTTAATTGCATTAAATATGGGTATGTTTTTATCTTGATGCCCACACGAACCAAATAGAATTTTAGATGGCGCGGCAGTAATACTTGCACTAATAACCAAACTCAACGCCAAGGCAGTTAGGGTTAATGGTTTTAATAGGTTCTTCATTTTAAAATCTCGCTAATAGCAGGCGCCATATTTGAATTTATTTCATTTGGATTCTGCCCAAGAGCCTTTAAAACGGTCGCTGCTATTTGTACTTGTTTAAGCTCATTTTTAGTTTTAATTAAGCCCCGTCCTTTTATTGCGGGGCCGATGGCTGCAAGCCAAATATGTTCAGAGCCGACAATTCCTTCTGGGTAGGTATTTTCACCTAACTCTAGCTCAGCAAGTGCACGTTTAGAGCTGTGATGTTGCCAATCATTGGCATTATTGCCACGGCCGTGATCAGTAGTAATAATTAGTGTGGTGTTATTTTTATAACCCGCTGTAGTTTGAATGGTTGCCCATAAGTCTTTTATAAACGCGTCACTTTGCCTTGCCGATTTAAGGTATTGATCGTAATGTCCATCATGCGCAAAGTCATCGGTTTCGCCTAAACTTATCACTAACAACTTAGGCTTTTTAGCCAACATATACGCTTTAGCAAAGCGATATGTAAAACTATCTAGTCGTACGTTATACCAAGGACTGGGGATTTCATTTTGTAGCGCATTTAACAGCGGCGCATCGGTGAATAAATTATCTTCAATTGACATAAAACCTGCATTTACATACACGTTACTGCGCTTAGTATTTACAATGTAAGGGAATACATCCCAACTGCCAAATAGGGCTGTGCTACCTTTAAACTCAGGTAAATTATCTAAACGCTCTAGAATAGTTTTATTTGGGTTGAGCACTTTGTTGTTACTATTTATATTTTCGTCAACTTCACCGGTGAGTATTTCGTTGTAACCAGGGTATGAAAAATACCACGGGTTACTTACCGACATAGTAGAGCCGTTAGCTCTATCGCCAATTATAATCCCTTTTTTAGCCACTACTTGCGTTAAAAAAGGCATTAGTAATTGCTGGCGCTCATTTGCTGTTTTTGCCCAAAATTGTCTCTTTAATTGCTCAGGCTTTTTAACAAAATCAGTATTATTAATTAAGCTATTATCAGCCCCATTAAATACTTCTTGCCAGCGTACTCCGTCAAGCGTTACCAGCACTACATTTTGCGCTGCTGTTGCAAAGCTGCTCGCTAATACACTTAAGCTAAATAGTGTTACTTTTATAATTGTTTTCATCGCGTTTGCGCCCTTTCATATAATAAAGCCCATCAATGATGGGCTATATTTTAATTCAATTACTAAAACCTAATTAAAAGTCAGCGGTAAATGTAACTGCTGCGGTGCGAGGCGCACCAATGTAATAAGTAGAGCCGTTACCGGTACCACCTGCTAAGTAGCTTTTGTCAGTAACATTATAAACAACAAACGATACGTCAATGGCTTTAAACGGGCCTGCATCTACGTCAGTTGAATAACCTGCATTAAAATCAAGTACTGTGTAGCCGTCTACTTTATTGCGCGTGCGAGTGTCTTCGTCTTGCCATGCGCCTAAGCGCTCACCGGTGTATTTAGCCGATAAACCAACACGAAAGCCATCGCTAAAGTAATCGGTAGATACCACAAATAAATCCTCTGATGAATCTATTATGCTGTCGCCTTTTCTAAAGCTTGGTGCTACCTCATTACCACTTTCATCTCTTAATATTACGCCTTGTGAATCGTATGCATTTGGATCATCTGATGAATATTCAGAACTGCTATTCGTATACGACGAGTACACGCTCCAGCTTGGTGTTAGCATATAGCTTGCTGCAAGCTCGAGCCCATTTGAGTCAATACCCCCTACATTTACGTACGAGCCATTTGTACCAATCGTGTAATCAATGCCGTCTGTGCCACTACCAGGGGCAATAAAGGTAATGCGATTATCAAACTTAACACTGTAAGCCGTTGCTGTAAGGGTTAATCTGTCGGCTTGGTAACGTACACCAAAGTCGATATTGTCGGCAGTTTCTGGCTCTATGTTTGTAAGTGTTGAGCTGTCTCGCTCAAGTACACCGTCTTTTATTGCGGAAAAATTCTCGCTGTAACTGGCAAATAATTCTGTGCTGTTATTTAGCTGATACAATACACCCCCGCTAAATAACACGTCTGAGTCGCTATCTACTTTATCTGATCTTTCGTTAGCAAAGTGGTCGTACTTTTGTAATTCAACTAAATATTGTTTTGCACCAATATTTAATGTTAAGTCACCAAAATTAATCGAGTCTTGTAGGTACCATTTGAATGTATCGGTATCAAAAGTGTTTTTGTATTGTGTCCAGTAAGGCGTGCTATCAAAGTGATGATAAATACGCGCGTCAATTACTTTGTGCCAATCACGCGACTCGTCACGCTCGCTTTGCTCATACCAAAAGCCCGCTTCGATATCGTGATCACCAAATGTAGCTTGGTAATTTGCCGTTACACCTAAGCGATCTTTGTTGTAATGCGTATGGCGGTAAGACATAACCGGCGTTGCTGTTGCATCGTAACACGCAGGATTTAAACCAGGACCCGACTCCCATGGCCAGCTCAAACTTTGCGTACAATCGGCATTTGGTGCAAGCGGGTTGCCTTCACTATCAGCAAAACCATAAGAGCCTGCATTAGTGCCACCCTCGGTTGTTGGGTTGCCATTTTCATCAACCGGCGTTGTTAAATAAGGTGGGATCCAATCGCCGCGACCTGAATTTTTATGATAATAAGGACTAACGGTTAATAATGAAGTTGGCGAAATCGCGTATTCAAATTTTAAATAGCCTAAGGTATTTTCACGAAGCGTTCCCCAACCTTCTGCAAACATTTGGTCAAAGTGCGGAACTCCCGTCCAATTCCATGTTAGCTGATCCCAATCGGGTGTTTGTTCAAACTGCTCAAGGCTTACGCTGTTATAGTTTGTCTCGCTTACATCATCGTAAGATAAACGACCAGTAAGTGTTAAATCGTCAAAATTAGATACAAACTTAAGCTCTGCGTGTTGGTTGTCTTTACCGCCATTACTGCCAGAACCAATCCAGCGGCTTGTATCTGTTTGCGAGTAACTTACATACGCTTGTGTGTTATCAAAAACAGTGCCTGTTTCGTGTTTAAAGTAATAACGCGTGGCATCGTGACTCCCTGATGTATAAGCAAAGGTAGTGCCTTTTTCAAGGCTTGGGTCTTTACTTACAAAGTTAAATGTCCCGCCTAGTGCTTCAAGTGAAGCCGACTTAATATCAGAGGTACCTTGACCTACTTCTACCGTTGCTAAATTTTCACTCTCCAAGTAACGGTTAGCTTTAGCACCACCGCCGTAATTAGAGCCACCATTGGGAATGCCATCAACGGTCATACCTAATTGTTGTTGGTTTCCATCAATACTAAAACCACGCATGGTGATTGTAGTAGACCAATCGTCGCCACCAAATGCATCACCTTCGTTTATGCTAATACCTGGTAAATTATCAATAACCGATAATATGCTCGATACCGAACTTTGTTGCTCAAGCATTGCAGGCTCAATAACATTGTTAGCGTAGCTTGTTGGTTTAGCAACCACGGTTACTTCTTCTATGGTGTTGTCGTTAGCATGAACAGATGTTGATACAGCCATGGCAATAGCCATGCTCAAAAGCGATTTGTTTTTTAAAGCGTACATTGTTGTCCCGTTTGATTTTAATTATGAAATATGAAAACGCGGACAGTATGAATTTTAAATATGACAACGAAGATGAACTTTATTTACATAAAAATTAAACAAATATGGAAGATTTATGGCGGGAATATGTACAAAAAAAGACACCCAAAGGTTTAACTTTGGGTGTCTTAATTATTTTCTAGAACTTATTACAAATAGTAATTTATTTCAATTGTGCAAGCATTTCATCGCTGTATGGTACTAACTCTTCACCGTTTGCAATTTTGCTAATGTAATCTGGGTTTGCAATAAGTGGACGACCAATAGCGATTAAGTCAAACTTAGCATCGTTAATAGCTTCTTTTGCTGACTCAAAACTATAACTACCTACGCCTACTAATGTACCTTTGTAGCCTGCTCGTAAAAATTCAGAGATGCTTTTGCCTTCAAGCGAGTCAAAGCGCATGCTGTCGTCAAAAATACCGCCGTGTAAGTACGCTAATTCTCTGCTTTCAAGTTCTGTTAATAAGTGATCAAATACCGCTTTATCGCGGCTATCTTCGCTCATATTAAAGTAAGCACCCGGTGTTAATCTAAGTGCAGTACGATCACTGCCCACAGCAGCAATAACCGCATCGGTTACTTCTAGTGCAAAACGCGACATGTTTTCAGGCGTTTGACCATATTCGTCGCTGCGTGTATTTGCAGCGTAATGTAAAAATTGGTCAACTAAATAACCGTTAGCACCGTGAATCTCTACCCCATCAAAGCCCGCTTCAATTGCGTTTTCAGCAGCTTTTGCGAAATCAGCAACTAGACTTTTAATATCATCAGTAGTGGCTGCTTTTGGTGTGATGTATGTAAGCTCACGCATACGAGGGACAGAGCCTTCAACACCAATTGCTGATGGAGCAAGTACATCGCCATCAAAAAAGTGAGGGTGTGCAACACGGCCAACATGCCATAGCTGTGCAAACATTTTGCCGCCATTAGCGTGCACAGCGTCAGTTACTTTTTTCCAACCTTGAATTTGCTCGCTGGTAAATAAACCCGGAGTATTTGGGTAACCTTGTCCATCTGGACGAATAATAGTTGCTTCACTAATAATTAAACCGGTTTCGGCACGGCGAGCATAATATTCAACCATATCTTGTGTTGGCACTAAGTTATCGTCAGCCATACAACGCGTTAATGGCGCCATAAGTACGCGGTTTTTAAGCTCAATCGTGTTATTTAATTTAAACGGAGCAAGTAGATCAGTTGTCATTTTTCAATCCTTCATTAAGTATATGCTTACTACAATGTGGCCTTTTTACAAACATTCAAGCTTATTTTGAATGATCGCTCAAATTAGTGAGAAATTATACTGATCAATCTACAAATTAGATCTGCATTGCTGAAATTAAATAGCAACTTTTCAACACTCTGTCATATAACTCGATATACTTGTGTGCATATAATTTAGATATATTAATATCAATAGTAATTAAGAGTGAGCTAATTATGACAACGCCAAATTTAAGCGAAGAACACGCAGTAATTTTAGGGCTTGGAGCCAAAAAACGCCTAGCCTATATGTTCGAAACCGTACAACAGTTCAAGCAAGTATGGATTTTAAACGATGATGATGGCTGCGTTATGCTTGCCAACGAAGATGACGACTGTGTGCCAGTTTGGCCAACTCGTGAATTTGCAGAAGCATGGGCAACTGGAGAATGGGCTGGCTGCAGCGCTAAAGCAATCCCACTTGCTGACTGGTTTAGTCGCTGGACACCAGGCCTTGAGGAAGATGACTTACTTATTGCTGCCTTCCCTACAGAGGAAGATGATGGCACGATATTGTTTTCAGATGAGTTTGAAAAACAATTAAAAGCACCAAAGCAAAAATATTAAGGTTCAAAGCCTAAATACTCAGAGTTCTAAAATTTATAAACGCGGCACTTAATTTAGTAGCCGCGTTTTTATTGGCAATATCTAAAATTCAAATAAGCCTGCGTAATTGCATCTGGATTTTCTACTTGCGGATAATGCCCAAGCTCTACAAACTCTTGTACGCGCGCATTGGGGATCAGCTTTTTATAATGCTCAATCATATGCTTACCAGAGATGGGGTCTTCTGCGCCTGCTATAAACGTAAGTGGTATATTGTTATTTATGATGGCACCAACCCAGCGTGCTCGGTTTTGCTGCCTCTGCTTTATATAACTAATGAGTTTAGGCATAACGGCTAAACCATCTTTATAAATTAGCAACTCCCAAAGGGTGTCTACCACTTGTTTTGAAGGCGGTGTACTTTTACCAAAAATAGTAACTAGATTATTGGCAAATTTTTGTTTATTCATTAATTTTGGCACTATCCAACCTAGCTTTGAAAGTAAAAGCTTTTGTATAAATAAGGGTTTATGCACCTCAGGAAATAACCCACCATTTAAAAAGCACACACTGTTTATTTTAAAGTCACTTTGGCTAACGACTTGTCTTGCTAATAGCTCTTGAGCCACAGTATCGCCATAGTCATGAGCTAAAATATGTATATCATTAATATTTAACGTTTTTAAAAATTGAGTATATAAGTCGGCTTGTTCAGTAATTTTATAGCCTGCATTTTTAGGTTTATCTGACAAACCAAAACCTAGCATATCGAGTGTAATTACAAAATAATGTTCACTAAGGGTTTGCCACATACCTTCCCAGTCCCAACTAGCACTTGGAAAGCCATGTATTAAAAGCAGCGCAGGCTTAGTTATATCACCAGCTGTTTTAGTAAAAATTTGATGGCCACTAATTTGAGTAAATTGACCCTGTGATTGCCACTGTTGAAGAGAAAACATATATTAGCTTAATTTTTATTATTGATTTGTTAGTTTTATCATAAAGATAATGAAAAAAGGAAACAAAACCAATGCATAAAATTTGCATTGGCTTATTAAAAGTCATGTTAAAATTTAATAGTGTAATCTACATAAACTCGATGGTCAGCTCTATCGCCTTTAACACCATCAACACTGCCTGATTTTTCGGTTGTATAATCTACAAATAACCAACGTAAGCTTAAGCCTTTTATTTTCTCAACTTTATAGCGAGTATCTACAGCCCAATATTTTTCGTCGGCTGTACCACCTAACTTACCCAATGCAGAGTTTTCAGCATCGCTGCCGTCTGTGTAGTAAAATTTAGTTGTTAAGCCAGGCGATACTGCTTTCAAATCAATTCCTAAACGAGCTTGCCATGATGTTTCATTTTGGTTTGTTAAATCGGCACCAATTAATGAGCGAGTTGGAAATGGGTTTGTACCATGGTCGCCACTGAAATTATCTTCAATCCAAGCATCACTTACTTTAGTAAATGCCGCACCTACACTCCAAATATCTTTTTTCCAATCAGCATCTAGGTAATAGGCAAATCCATCGTTTTCACTTTTGGTTAAACCTGTTAATGCACCAGGTGCATCTTCATCATCTAAATCACCACCCTCTGCGCCTGTTACAAATAAATCACCATCATCTTGTGAGGTAAATATGCCAGTTGAAAGGGTTAACTTACTTTGCTCAAGCTTAATGTCGTAACTGATTTTTAACCCGATTTTACTTAAATAATTGTGCGAATTTAAATATTCAGCCTCTAATATTAGATTGTCTTTTTTATGCGTAGCACCTACGCCCCAAATTACGCTAATAGCACCAGTTGCCGATTGATCGGTAGAAAAGTCTTCCCATCTATCATCGTGTCGACGGCTCCATTTATCGTAAACGTAACCGTATAATTTAGTGTTACCAATTTTGTAATCGCCAAAAACGCCTCTAAAAGTATTAGGAATAGCCCGACTCCCAGAGCTTTTAAGCAACATACTTTTGGTTTTTTGCCCGCCCACTTTAACGTGACCGTTGTTGCCCAATTTAAAATCTAAAAAATATTGTCCAAATTTAGAAAAGCTATCGTCAACTCCACCGCTCTCATTACCTGCTGGTAAAATATTACCTGCGGCTGAACCCGTAGAATTAATATCCATCACGGTGTAAGTCGATACACCCACACTCACTAAATCATTTATATAACCCGATGTGTAATTGAGCTCTATACCTTGAGCAAAAGTTGAATCGTCACTTGCGTCGTTATCGTAGTCGCGGTCAAAATAAATTGATCTAAGTTTTATATTAAATTCATCTTGTTCTGTCAGCCCATTAACAGCGGCATACGAAGGAATAGAAATACATGTTAATACTGCGCCTGTTGCCGCAAGTAATTTAGATACTCGGTGAGCCATAGTTATCTCCGTTACCTTGTTTTGTTTAAGTTTTAACTGTGCAGTGCATAGCAGCGTGTATTTTTTCGACCTACACGGTAAACATGTCATAAGGTAATTACATTTTAAGTAATCACGTTTTCTTTCACGCTACTAAAATATAGAACAATATAAGTTTTTAATGTTTTAATTTTCATATTATAAAATATTAAGTGTTTGTTTTGTTTCGGATGAATTATAAAAGTAAGGTGAGCATCGTCTCTTGCTTACTCGTACCTATACCGATAGCTCCCTTTAAAAGCGTCATAATATTGGTTAAATTTTACTTTATTTAAACTTAACAAAGTAAAGTTATAAGCAAAAACTAAAAGCTATCCGTTGTTTTTTGAGCACCTAATATTCACTAAAAAATCGATAAATATAAAAATCAGCACCTTTAGCTAATACTTTTGTTGTTCGCTATAAAGTAGCAAAAAACATAAAAATTATTATATTTATATACATGTTCGTCTTATCTTGGTGAGTAAAATCAACTCTTACATTACATCTACTCTAAACCTTTATAAAATATATATATTCTAATTAATAACAAAGTTGTATCCTGAATAATAAGTGCTATATTTATTTCGATGATAAAACAGATATACGTTCAGTATATCCATAATAAAGGATGGGTTAATGTTTTCAGGACGACCGATTAGTAAAAGATTATTAATCTCAGTGCTTACTCATGCTATTTTTTTCATCAGTGGTATTGTATTAACTTACTTTGCCCACGCTGCACATCAAGATGCTGTTAATAACAAAATAAATGAAGCCCTCAACAACCGCCTTTTTTCACTCTCAACAGGCGTTACTAGCAGATTCGACCTATATAAATATGGGCTATACGGTTTAAAAGGATTTATACACGGCATTGGCGTTAATAATTTAAGCTACCAAACAATTTCCAATTACTCTAACAGTCGCAATTACGCCCAAGAATTCCCTGGAGCAAATGGTATTGGCTTTATAAGAAAAGTGAATGCCGAAAACTTAGCTCAATTCTTAAAAACTGCAAAATCCGATCGGCCTAACCAAATATTCGAACTAAATAAACTAGCTAACGAAAGTGATGAGCACTTTATTATTCAGTATATATTTCCTGAGCAAAGTAATTCACGGGCTCTAGGACTCGATATTGCATCGGAAAGTACACGTAAAAAAGCAGCATTAAATTCTGCAATTAATAACCAAGTTCAATTATCGGCGCCTATTACGTTAATCCAAGCGGATAACAAATCGCAACAAGGCTTTTTAATTTTACTACCAGTTTATAAAAATATTAGTATTCCAACTGATAAAACCCAGCGTTTAGAGCAATTAATTGGATGGACTTACTCCCCTTTATTAATAAACAATATTTTAGACTCTCTTTCCCAAGCTGATGAAAATAAGCTAGTCATTAGCGACATAGGTAACAACGTTAAAACTGACTTTTTTAGCTACGGCATTAAAAGCAACTCGGCTGATTATCAGTTAAATAAAGTAATTAAAGTGATGGGAAGAACATGGGAAATCACACTTAGTGCTTCAGACACATTTATTGAATCACTACACTTACCGAGTAAATATCAAGCTATTGTCAATGGTGTTTTTTATACCCTTATTTGTATGTTTATAACTTTAATAATTCAGCTGTTTTTTTACCGTAGAGCACAAAGAACACAGCGAAGAATTATCAAAGCTAAACAAAATAAGCATATGCTGCAGCAAACAAATTTAAAATTAGAAAAAGAAGTAAAATTACGCACTAAAGAAATTGCCGATATAAGTATGCTTCAACAAAGTATTTTAAACAGTGCCAGTTACTCTATTATTGCGACCGACATAAATGGCTTAATTACTTTGTTTAATCCCGCCTCTGAAAAGTTATTAGGCTATAAAGCGCAAGACGTTATTGGAATTGAAAACCCGGGTATTTTTCATTTAAAAGAAGAAATTATAAAAAAAGCCAAACAGCTTAGTGCAGAGTTAAATGAACCTGTTTTCCCTGATTTTGAAGTGTTTATCTTAAAAGCAACTTCTACAGAGCCTGATATCAATCAGTGGACATACATTTCTTCTACAGGCGAGCACATACAAGTTAATATAAGTGTTACCTCTTTATTAAATAACGAAAATGAAATTGTTGGCTATTTGGGTGTAGCATACGATTTGACCGAACAAATTAATCACGAACAAGCTCTCGGACATGCTAAAGAATTAGCTGAACAGGCATCACAAGCTAAATCTGAATTTTTAGCAAATATGAGTCACGAAATACGCACACCTATGAATGGCATACTAGGTACATTACAGTTACTGCAAGAGCAGCCATTGAATGAAAAATCAAAAGAGTATTTGAAAAAATCACTTTATTCGACCCGCTCACTCACCACTATTATTAATGATATCCTCGACTTTTCTAAAATTGAAGCTGGGAAGCTTTCATTAGAATATAAATCATTCGACCTTTTTGAACTTATTCACCACTTAGAGTCTGATCTTGGCCTGCAAGCCAGTGATAAAAATATATACCTTAAATTTATAATTAATATTGAGCATAAGTATTGGGTGGGCGACCCCGTTAGACTCAGACAGATATTTTTAAACCTAATATCTAATGCGATTAAGTTTACGTCCCAAGGTGGCGTTACAGTAACCTTTAGGCTAACCGACGAAAACAAAATATGTTGTTGTATATCAGACACCGGAATTGGAATTTCTGAGCAGGCTATAGAGCGATTGTTTGAGCGCTTTGAACAAGCAGAGCAATCAACTACGCGTGAATATGGCGGTACAGGTCTTGGCTTACCTATTACTAAATCATTAATAGGTTTAATGAATGGCGAAATTAAAGTAACAAGCCAATTAGATTCAGGTAGTCAGTTTTATGTGTACTTACCATTAAAACAAGCACAGATTGATGAAAGCACATTAATAACAAAAAATGTTGAGCTTCCTGACCTATCTGGAAAAACTATTTTATTAGCTGAAGATAATAAAATAAATCAGCTTGTTGCCTCTGCGATGCTTGAGCCTACAAAAGCCACCATTATTATTGCTAACAATGGTTTAGAAGCAATCTCATTATACGAGTCACACAAGCCAGACATTATTTTTATGGACATTCAAATGCCTAAAATGGATGGTCTTCAGGCATGTAAAAAAATTAAGGCGCTTAATAGCGAACAAATTGTTATCGCATTAACCGCTAATGTTTTTACAGAGCAAAAAGAAATATACAGGCAGTTATTTGATGGTTACGTTTCTAAGCCAATTGAAAAACATGAACTTGTCGGCATGTTATCAACACTCTATTTAGTTAATAGTTAGTCATTGCGAAGGCATTAAAAAACCCAGTTACTAATACCTTTCGATATTAGTAACTGGGTTCTAAGAATAATGGTGGGGGAGAGGGATTCATAGAAAACCAATAAACCATTGTTTATAAAAAATAATACCTTTAAAAATAAAATAAAGGAATACTAATAGGTATACTAAAAGCTATTTATCTTTAAAAATAACTATGACTGCCACAAAATTCTGAACACCCTCAACGCCCTCGCTGAGCTTGCTCTACCCTTCCCAAGCATCTAATAACCTAGTAACCTTAGCATCTATAGATGATATGTCTTCCTTCATAGCTTTAATCTCACTGATATCATCAAAAGTTCTCTTTTTAAGTTCGTATTGCTCTTGCACTTTTGTATCTTTAGAAATCAACTTAGGATTTTTCCTAGCGTAATTTATTAGCTTTTCAATATATTTAGATTGGGATATTTCATCCGCGTCACTAAGCGCCTTTAGTTTATCACGCGCTGATCTAGACACCTCCAGCTGAAGTTTACACACTTTATTAGATGTATTTTTTAAGCCTCTTTCATAGCTTTTCCATGCTTTATAGAGCTTATCAAGGTTAACTTTTTGACTATCTTGATTATCACTTATACGTTTTATTTCATCTCTAATAAAGCTATCTAATGTGGCATCTGGAAATTTAAAATAATTACTGTAACTGTCATAGCGGCATGCTAGCCAGTTACGCAAGTCTTCGTTATCTTCCTTGACCCAAGTCAAAATTTTCTTGTTATAAATCCAACCTGTCATTAGTTCTTCCTTGTGTTTGGTGTTTGTAGATTTCATCCAAGACAATAATTTAATACCTATTAGTTAGCAAATATTTCTTTGAATTTTTGCATTTCAATTAGATTCTAACTTACGCATTAATTAGCGTTTAAATAAAGTACCAGTTAGTGACTTACTTTAACTCCAATTAAACACTAATTAGATGTTTTATTTATTCAATAAAATAACACCCTGTTATTGTGTTTATTAAAATGTTTTGCTCTACTACTAGGTATCAACATCCCAAATAGAAGCAGTCAAATGAATGAGTTTTTTAGTTTAACAACTAATTTATCTCCACATACAAAGTGGATATTAATCCGCTTAATTACAGGGAGAATAATTGGAGACGAAGTATCTAAAAATGACTTAATCAAATTAGGGTGTCCACACAATAAATTTAAAAAAGTGCTAGAAGAGCTACAAGAAATTAATGCAATATCAAAACTCGGATCTGAGCATTTGAAGCGTGGAAGACCAACACTTTCATATAGTTTTATCTACGATAAACCCAACAATGTTAGTAAATTAATATCTAGCGAAATGCTGGCAAAGCTCGAGAAATTTAAACTAAGGGTGCCTGTTAGATTAGTATGGTCTTTCTTTGCATTAAACCAAGATGAACATGGGTACATAGAAGGCTTTACAATGGCAAGTATAGCTAAAGCATGTGGGTTAGAATCGCCTCAGCTAAAAACGGCTATAAAGCTACTTAAAAATGGGAACTTAATAAGCCAGCCAGTAACAGGATGTACGATCAAAAAATATCACAGTTTAAAGCCAAAAGTAAGAAAAGGCTTAGTTGGTAGTGAAGCTAATAATTTAAAACGTAGTTCTGTATTTAAAATAAAAAAAGGCAATAAAGCATCTAATATATACCTGATGGTTATCCCTTTAATAATCTCACAAATTAAGAATAAAAAACCTAATTTATACACAGCGGTATTTTTACCATTATTACTCGATTCACCTCATAGAAGAGAATCTCTTTTTATGGAGTTACTTCGTCTTGAAAATAAGTGGTTAGATAGTGATACCAAGCAAAAAGATGAAATTCAATTTTTGAAACAACAGCCGACTCAAGTTTTCGATTACTTCGACGATGTTCTATTCAGGTTAGCTTCTTACGGTTTATTACGCTTACTGAATAAGACGGGACATGTACTTAAGCCTATTTCAGAAGAAGATGCTTTCAATCAGATTTTAAGTCCTGCAAACTTTGAGTTCATGGCAGCTATTCATGGCCGTTTAACCTCTGTGCTAATAGGAAGTTTCGCGAACATACTCATTCATTATATTTTATTCAACTTATACCAGAATAGATGTGATATCACCCTCCCTACTACCCCTAGTAAACAAGAATATTTATCATGGGTAACTAGCTTGGGTTGTACAGATAAAAATATCGATATAGAACTCATAAAAACCCCGACTAAAGCTGTACTTCCAGATATAAGTTCAATTGAAAATTTAGTTATTTCTTCTAGTATCGACTTTAGTGATAAAGTTAACATTACCAATATAGACGTAGATTTTATAGACCCTAAATCCAATTTAAAATCTGGTCAACACCCCGTATTTCAATGTGTTCATGATTCCTTTGCTCATTTTTATAAGTCAGTCATAACTTCAGAGCAATTATGAATACGCTAAACACCATCTCTGTAATGTGCTCATGAAATTAACCACCACAAACTGAGCTAATTTTATTAATGTAAGTTTCGGTTTGGTAATATTTATTAGAGTTACTAGTCACGGAGTCATTGTTACAACAAATACCAATTAAAAAACTACAACTCATACACCTGATATGAACTAATACATACCAGGAGAAACAGTATGAACAACCCAACACAGTACCAAATAATTAAAGGCCCTTTGTATAATGAGTACGGCGTACTAGCAAGAGAAAAACAACCGTTAGTTATTCCCTACTTAGATGCTATTCAAAAAGTAATGGATAACGCTATCACAGAACATAAAAGAACGTTTGCAGTAAGAGTTGACTTAAGGTTACCTGATTATTCAAATACTATTGATTTAAATTGCAATGATGTTTGTACTCGTTTTATTGCATCACTTACAGCACAGATTAAAGCTGATGCGATACGTAAAAAGCGCGAAGGTAAAAAACCACACCCTTGTAGTGTTCGTTATATTTGGGCAAGGGAGAAAAACACTGCACATAGACAGCATTATCATTGGGTACTACTCTTCAATAAGGATAGATATCACTGCACAGGTAAGATTGACATCGGTAATGACAATTTATTTACTAGAATTACAGTTGCATGGGCTAGTGCTTTAAATTTACCTTTTCATGAAGTACTACAGTTTGTGCATTTACCAAAAAATGCTCATTACTACCTTGACGCTAACAATACAAATTTTAAAGCGGATTACAGCAGTCTTTATAAACGAGCTAGTTATTTAGCAAAGCTTAATACGAAACAATATGGCTTAGGACAGCGTTGTTTTGGTTATAGTCAAAGGTGATATTTTAATTAAGACCTGTACTTCTCATAACTTGTTCTAACGCGCTTTTGAGACCTTCAACTAGCTTAATAAGCTAAAACCCTTAGTATATAAGGGATGGTAAGTTCCCAAAATAGCATTACGAGAAGCGCTATTTACGCTACAAAAGCAAAAAAAGAACGCACTGTATAAATGCGTTCTTTGTTTACTTCTAATCAAATAAACTCGCTACTCCAGCCAACAAACCACTAGCAAGAGCTAATGGCACCGTAACAGGTGCAGATGCCACACCTAACCCAACTACTATGGCACCAGATACAGCAGCTCCTGCTACAGCACCAGAGCTTACAGCAATAGCCGTTCGTCCGAGTGACGGCTCACTACTACCGGTTATCTGTTTAGATACTTCATTTCCTACTACACCGCATGTAACGGCTTTTTCTAACGACATAACAAACTTACTCCTATTATATGTAATAAATTTATAGCTCTAACTCTTCAAAGTCTTTATCAATTTCCTCCTGGGTTATGCCAATGTAACGCAGTGTTGTTGCTTCGGAGCTATGGCGAAGCATTTTCATTACACGCGCTATGTCTTGGGTTTTATGGTAGAGGTGGTAACCTCGTGTTTTACGCATTGAGTGAGTACCTAGCTTTAAATTAAGCTCTTCACCCACCAGCGCAAATGCTCTTGTAACAGCCCTGCGTGACAAGGGCCGTGGTATTGAACTCTTAGATTGTTGATTACGATACGATTGAAATAAGTAAACATGATTGGGGTGAGTTACGCGTACTTCGTGGATAAACGCTAATGCTTTCTGATTAAGCTTAATCTCTGCTAGCTTGCCTGTTTTACTCTCAAATATAATTAACCTGTCGTTTTGTATATCCGTAAATTTAACAGACAATAAATCAGATATACGTAACGCCAAGTTCAAACCTATATTCCATATATGGCTCATCTGCTTAGAGCAACGTTTTTCGAGCAAGTAACTAATTAACTTAACTGTATCAAGGTCCTTAATCGCTTGTACTTCAGCCATAACCAACTCCTTAATCAGTTGTAATACTGACCTGGTAGCAACCTGTGTTGTAATACTCAACAAAGTTAGTCACAAACAATGTTAAAAGCTCTTTCCCCTCTCGTTCACTCAACCAGCCCACCAGTATGTGATAGACCCGTTTAATCACAAAACACACATCAATTTCCTTTACTAATTCAGAGTCCACTCGGCCCTGGTATGAAAAATCAGTAATGTATATAAGCTCCCAACCAATACCCCGTTTTTCTAGCCTGACCTCGACTGGATGAAAGCCACCGGCTTTAGCACTGTAGTCTTTATCACGAAAATTAATAATTAGCGCCTTAGCATATCCTACCGACTCCCCTGCTTTAGCAACTACATTAACGATCACACCAAACAATGATTCTGGTACGTTTAATCCTGGCACTTGCTCTATTTTAATAGCCATACCCTACTCCCTTTAAATTAAGCCATGCTCAGCGAATGAATAGCTGGTTTCACCAATGATGATGTGATCGACTATCGAAACATCAATCAGGTTGAGCGCCTGCTGTAATTTGGTAGTAATTAACTTGTCGGCCTGTGACGGCGTACTGACGCCTGAAGGATGATTGTGCGCCAGTATTACGGATGCTGCATTTAGCGCTAATACTTCTTTAACTACCTCTCGTGGGTATACGCTTGCTGCGTTTATAGTCCCCCTAAATAACTCTTTGTATTCAAGTATGCGGTTTTGGCTATCCAAAAATAGTACAGCAAACACCTCATGCTCGATTAACGCCAACTTATGCCTTAAATATTCTTCACTGTCTTTCGGACATCTTAAAGCCCCATGCCTAAATTGCTTTTGAGCGATTATGTAAGCAGCCGCTTCAAGTATTTGTTCATCACTTACAGGGTGATCAAATTCGTATAGTGACTTGTTATTTTGCATTGTTATGCCCTCTTAATGGTTTATGCAAAATAGTGATGTATATGTTTAACGTTTTTGTTTCGTCCCAGTAAAAAATTACTACCCCCGGAAAGGATATGTACTACTAACCTAACCGGAGAAATCCCATGCGTTTAATCAAATTAAAAGAAGTTTTACATATCACAGGCTTAAGCCGATCTACTGTTTATCGCTTTATGAGTGCTGGTGGATTTCCAATGAAAGTTGAGCTAGGTGGTAACTCTGTAGCCTGGGTAGAAAGTGAAGTTGAAGAATGGATAAGTGAAAAAATTGGGAAAAGGGACGCTATAGATACAGCAGCTTAAAATGCTACCCCATAGCGGGGTAGCTTTAATAAAGCCTACTTACTTAATTCATAGCAAAGTCTAAAGCCTGTTTTTACCCCTTTATATTTGCCAGTACAATCTCGTGGTCCAGATGCCCTCAATACATGAGCGTCGCCATAAAAGGAGGTTAAACTTGCTGAGCGTATACTTACGCCTTCCAATAACCATTCTGCAAAAAAGTTCGAGTCTATAAATTCCAACCCATTTCTTTCAAAATTAGTTAAAATTTCAGGAAACCGTAATGTTAATGCATCAAAGTCACTCTCATTCATGTATGGAGGGTGCCCTGGGTACTGCCTGCCGTCAGGTGTATAAAAGGCCATATAGCCACCGTTTTTAAAGCTAGCATTTGTCCCTAAGTCGTTATCCCTAACAGCTAAGTACTCGTCGTATGCTAGTAATCTTAGTGGAACGTTTGTTTCTTTTTCTGCCCAGCTTACATAAGCTAAAACATCATAAAAGGTACATGTTGCGGCTAAATTTTTATCCGCCTCAGTATTTAACGAGGGTAACGAGTCACCCTTTCTGGTAGCAAAATATTCATGGTTTTTATGTAAAAAATCATTTAGTTCATCTATGGTAATCAGCTCTGAAACCATTAACTCTTTATTTGCTAGCTTAACTTTTTTAAAGCCATACAAGTGCTTATTAGAGCTGCGGCTTTCGATAATATAATCCCCAGAGGTTTCATAATAATTTTGTAATATTACATGTTGCCCTGGGTAGTTTTTAGTTAAACCACCATTGGCATAGTAATGTTGCTCTGCTAAATGACTATCTAATTCACGATTACCTTTATAGTTAAAGTACTCCCAACGCTTAAAACGATAGTCTTCAATAAAGCTTGGTATATCAGCTCGCTTTAGGTAATCACCGTATATTTGATGTGTAAAAACCTTATCTCTTTGGTTTTTGATGACAAAGTCAAAATTACCGTTATCGTCAGAGAGGAATATAAGGTTATCGTTATAAGGAATTACATTTACCCATCCCTTATTTGACTGTTGAAACCTTTGATTTAATATCTTTTGTAAAAATTGCGCTGATTTTATATACACCTCAGATTCATCCGAAGACATGCTATTTTCGTAATAGACCTCAACATCTAAGCCGAAAGCATGGTCGTAAAAGTTTGTTAGGTTGTTACCAAGTAAATTATAGCAACCACCAATCTCAAACATATTACTAATAATTATCAGATCTGAAATGCTTACCATCACTTCTTCGTATTCAGCAGTTTGAGTAGAAGCTTCATTTAAATTATTAGAAGCAGAGTCAAAAAAAGAGGGAAGATTATCCGTTCGCCTTTTTGTAAGTGGGATTTTTGTATTAAGGTCTAAAGATAATAGTTCCTTAAAGCGCTCTTCATTAAAATCTACAAAATAGTGTCCCTTCATAGCCTCGATATATTTATCAAGTTCAAAGCTATCATCACAAAAGAGCTTAATATGCAGCTTTTGTATAAAAATATTTTCTAAATATTTATCTTTAGCTAATACTTCATAAAGATCATGCATATCCCAGGCAAAAACGCCTGAAAAATCGAAGTCGTGCCCAGTAAACAACTTACTCGGCATCTGCCCTTTTGAATAAAACAGTCTTTCAGATACTTGCTGGTGGTTAAATTGCGTGTAGCCTAATCGCATTCCACGGTATTTATGCTCAAGTAAATTAACTCGTTTGTGCAGGTTATGCTTTGACATAAATGGTTTAAGCTTTTCTTCAAACTCTTTTTCGTAGTTAGCAAACCCACCCTTAATACCGAGGCTTTTCGCTAATATATTAAGCTTTGTGGTATGAGGAATTTTTTCTCTGTCTCTGATAGTTTTTTTAGCTGAGTATTTTAAGCTTTCTGGTGTTAAACCAGTAATAGGCACAATGTGAAATTTTTCTAGAGGGATATATGTAGTTGAAACTGTAGTATTGTTTTTCATTCTAAAACCTTTAAAAATAGTTAAAGCCCCGTTGTATATTTTAAACGGCGTACTTCTGGCTACTAAGTCCAAGAATGATGTGTATATCGTAGGTGTTATCTGAAAACGATTCGAGTGCTTTGTTTTGTAAGAAGTACATTACAAACCGCAGGTAAGCCTCTGCCCTTGAAACGCAATTTAATTGCAAAAACATTTAATGTCAAATGTTTATTGTAGTTATTTAAGAAACACACCACACTAACTCATTTTGATTGCATCTTTTCATTTGCCTGATATAGTTACTACAAAATAATGACTTAGTATATTTATGACTAATACCGCATTGGATGCACTCACACATGCTCAGAGGGAACGCCTAGCGTTCATAGATTTTAATCTGCAGTACTTTGGCCAAGTTGCAAGAGCTGATTTAATTCAGCGCTTTAAAACTGGCTTAGCCGCGTGCACCCGTGATTTAGCATCCTACAAAGAGCTTGTTCCGCAAAACTTAATATTGAGTCACACAACCAAAAGCTACCACCGGTTAGAAAGTTTTAAACCTTTATTCAAACATAACGCTGAGAGTATTCTCAGCGCTTTATGCCTTGGTTTTGGTGATGGTTTGTCTAACGGCGTTCAGCCCAGCAGTTACTGCCAAGATGCAACGCGCTTAATACACCCAAATAGCGAAATAATCGCCACTATAATGCGTGCTATTACTTCTAAACTCGCTTTAGAATGCCAATATACATCTTTAACTTCAGACACTACTTCAAAAGTGTTAATCCCCCATTCTATTGTAAATAATGGTATTCGCTGGCATGTACGCGCTTTTGATAGATCAAACCAAGAATTTAGAGATTTTGTTACTACCCGTATTGAATGCCCAAAAATACTGCAACACTCTATAAATTGTGAAGAATCAGTAGATAAAGACACCCAATGGCACACCATTTACGATATAATTTTAACCCCGCATCCCAAGCTAAAATACCCAAAAGCAATAGAGCTTGATTACGCAATGGAAAACGGGCAATTAAAATTAGAAGTAAGAGCTGCTCTATTAGGATATTTACTAAGACAATGGAACGTAGACTGCACGGAACAAGGCACATTAAACTGTAATACTTACCAGCTGCACTTAAGCAATAAATCACAACTTAATCTTAAAGATATAGAGATAGCACCAGGCTATCAGGAATGAACATGGTTGAAGAAAACACACTTAGCCAAATAGGCTTCAAATTTGGCAAAAATGGCGCACACTCAGCTAGAAGCATGATGATTGAAGAACTTAAATCACTACTTTTTTCTCGCGATAAAAGTGCAACAAAAAAAGATTACGAAGACGACATAATCAATTTTAATATATTGCATAAGCCAACCGAAAAATCACGTGCATTAACCTTTAGGCACCTTGTCGATTTATACGGTATATCAATGGATATTCCTTTATTCAATGTTTTCCGCCAATGGTGGGAGCTATCAGAAGATGCCCAACCTATATTAGCTTTGCAGCTTGCCGTGGCTCGTGATCCTATTTTAAGAAATTCTGCTAGTGTAATTTTACCACTTCAATTGGGTGAACATTTACCTCGTGAAACAGTAGAACAACATTTGGCAAAAGATGATCCAGAACGCTTTAGTGCCGCCTCACTTAAATCATTTGCACAAAACATTAACGGTACATGGACTCAGGCAAATTACCTGGAAGGTAAAACAAAGAAATATCGTTCGCAGCCTAAAGCGACTTATGTAAATATCGCATATGCATTATTTTTAGCCCATTGCCATGGCTTATCTGGTCAACGACTTTTTGACAGCTTTTGGTGCAAGATGTTATCGCAAGATAAAGAGCATTTATATGAGCTGGCGCATAGAGCTTCATTAAGAGGTTTAATTAATTTTAAACAGATTAGTGAAGTGATAGAAGTTACCTTTCCCAGTATAGAGCTACCAAAAGCGGTTCAACCAAAGGAACAAAGTTAAATGTCAGACCGATTATCAAAATTACTGCAAAGCTTTGAAAGTCATATCAGCATACCCTGGCCTAATGCAGTCTCGCCTGATGAACGTACAATTTTCGTCGTTTATAACAAAGAAGATGAATTAAAGCTCCGCGCTAGGGTTGTTGAATTTGAAGCCAGTGCAACACAGAGTAATCACCCATGGTTACAACTCGATATCACTAACAGCTTTGAAAACTGGATGGCAGAGCAAGACTATAAAGAAACCTATTTCGAAGATCCAGAATACTTAGTGGGATTGTACGAAGACTTTATTGAAGAACTAATTATTAAATTAAAGTCACAATTTATTGAAAAGCAAAATGAAAATACAGTCGTAGCTTTACTTGGCTGTGGTACTTTATTTGGGTTTGCATCTGTATCTGGCTTAGTAGAGCAAATAGCA
This sequence comes from Pseudoalteromonas sp. APC 3358, assembly GCF_030408075.1. Taxonomy (NCBI): domain Bacteria; kingdom Pseudomonadati; phylum Pseudomonadota; class Gammaproteobacteria; order Alteromonadales; family Pseudoalteromonadaceae; genus Pseudoalteromonas; species Pseudoalteromonas sp. APC 3358. The sequence goes on along the minus strand of NZ_JASDCE010000012.1, from coordinate 73,728 downwards.
CAAGAAGTAAAAGGTCGACTAATCGTCTTCTTCCCTGGTGAATATCAAAATAATAATTTTAAACTTTTAGATGCCCGAGATGGCTGGGGTTATCACGCCACAGCCATCACAGCAATGTCATAAGGATAAGTGAATGTTAAATCGCGAAGTATATTTAAACGACCCTACAATACGTAGTCTTGCAAATGAAGGCGTTGCAACTGTTAAGGATGACCTTTCTAAATTAGAACTCGATATTTTAGAATATGAATTACGAACATTCGTGTGTGATGGTGCTTATGCCGCAGGTTTAAAAAAAATACTAAAATCATATAACACAAGCGTAGAAAAAAATGGAAAGCAGGCTGGTGTGTGGATAAGTGGTTTTTTTGGTTCGGGGAAATCACATTTAGCTAAAATGATCCGTGCTTTATGGACTAATCAAAAACTAAATGATGGTAGCTATGCCCGTAGCTTAGTTGATTTACCTAGTGATATTTCAGAACTATTTGAGATACTTTCTAAACTTGGAGCCCAATATAATGGTTTACATGCAGCATCAGGTACGCTGGGCTCTGGAGCAGGCAAGAGAGTTAGATTATCATTTTTAAGTATTATTTTTAAATCTGTAGGGCTACCAGAACAATACCATTTGGCTAAATTTGTCATGTGGCTAAAAGCAGAAGGTATATTAGACAACGTAAAAACTTATATCAGCCAAAACTCTAAACAAAAGGAAGGCCGCAACTCTTGGGAATATGAGCTAAAAAACCTTCATGTTTCACCTCTTATTGGTAATGCCTTACTAAGCTCTCTCCCTGGTTATGCCAGTGATGCCAAAGAAGTAAGAGATATGATACGTTCGCAATATCAAGTCGTTACGGATATTAGTAACGAAGAAATGGTTACTGCGATTATGGATGCCCTTGCCATTGATGGTGATCTGCCATTAACACTTGTCGTTCTCGATGAAGTACAACAATATATTGGCGACAGTATTGAAACAGCAATGGACGTTCAAGAATTAGTTGAAACCTGTGGTGATGATGGCCGCTTAAACTCCAAGTTATTATTTATTGGCACAGGACAAAGTGCGCTATCTGGTACTGAAAACTTGCATCGATTGATGGGACGTTTTCAAGTTAACGTTCAATTAGAAGATACGGACGTAGACTCGGTTATACGTAAGGTAATTCTTCAAAAGAAAGAAACAGCCCGCCCACAAATCCAAACAGTTATAGATAACGAATTAGGTGAAATTTCACGCCATTTACGTGGCAGTATTATTGAGCACAATAAAGAAGATGAAAAATGGATGGTTGCCGATTACCCATTACTACCTGTGCGACGCCGCTTTTGGGAGCGAGTACTTCCTGCACTTGATAAAACAGGCACAGGCTCACAGTTACGTAACCAGTTACGCGTAGTACACGAAGCAACAAAAGTAACTGCAGAGTACCCTCTAGGGTATGTTGTACCAGCCGACTACATATACGATCAAATTGCCACTAAATTACTTAATAGCGGTGTAATTGGTAAAGATATTTACGAAACCATCAGCCGCTTAAAAGGTGGTGATAATGACCAAAAATTACAAGCGCGTATCCTTGCTCTTATATTACTGATAAGCAAACTACCTAACGATATAGAATATGGCATAGCAGCAACTGCTGATGCCCTATCTGATCTATTACTTGAAAACCTGCTAGAAGGCAAACACGAACTTCGAGCTAAAGTACCTAAACTACTAGCTCAACTGGTTGACGATGGTTTGGTAATGCCAATGCAAACAAATGCGGGGGAAGAATACCGCCTGCAAACAGTAGAAAGCCAGCAATGGTACGATATGTATCGTCAGCAAGAAAGCGAGTTAAAAAGCAATCCACAACGTCTAGAAGTATTTCGCTCCCAAGAAATTCAACAATATGTGCGTAAACAAGTAGCACAAGCGAGAATAATTCAAGGTGATGTTGCTGAACCGCGAACTATTAACTTAGAGTTTGGTACTGAGTTACCAAGTGATGCCGATAAAAAGCTATATGCCTGGGCTCCAGAAGTATCTGAAAAGCAATTTAACGATCTCGCCAGAGGTGCAAACCCTGATACAGCTACTATTTATATATATGTTCCAACCACTCAACGTGACGAACTTCGTAAAGCCATTGTTGAATTAAAAGCGGCAGAAACCACCATTGATGTGCGCGGCACAGCTAAAACCGATGCAGGTAAAGAAGCCTACGCAGCAATGGAATATCGTTTTAAAGAAGCTGACCGCACTAAAAAAGCGATATTAAAAGATATATTTAACCAAATCCAAGTACAGCTTGCTGGTGGTCAAGACGTTGAAGGCGAGTCTTTAGCCGAGCAAATTCAAAATGCAGGTGTGTTAGCATGCCAGCGTTTATACAGTAAATTTAAAATGGCTGACAACAAAGGTTGGGCAAAAGTATACAGCCGCGCCAGTACTCAAGGTGACCCGAATGCATTAGAAGCCATTGACCACAATGATGAAGCAGATAAACACCCTGTATGCTCTGAAATTAAACGCTTTATCAGCTTAGTTAAAACGGGTAAAGAAATTATAGAACACTTTAAAGATGCGCCTTATGGCTGGGGTAAAGATACGATTGAAGGCGCCCTTTTTGCCATGGTAGCTGCCGGAGTGCTCAATGCAAAAGATGGCCAAGAGCGCGCTGTTGATGCTAAAAACTTAGATAGATCTTCAGTGACCCAAACTAAGTTCCGCCCTGAAAACGTCACGTTATCAAAAGTACAGATAATAAAGGTACGTGGCTTAATTAATGCACTACTCCCTGAAGGGCAAAACTGTGGCTCAAATGAAGAACAAAGTAAACTGCCAGTTGCTATTGCAAACGCAAAGCTAATAGCACGCAGTGCAGGTGGTGAAGCGCCATTGCCATTAGCACCAAATACCACAATTCTAACTAATTTAGAAATGTACAATGGTAACGAACAGTTACAACAAGCGTATGATGCTAAAGACGAAATTCAAAGTCAATTTACTCAGTGGCAAGAACAAGCAGATCTCGCAAAACTACGAATTAACCAATGGAACGAACTGAAAAACGCTGCTCTTCGCTGTAAAAATTTAGCGATTTACAGAACTATTGAACAACAGATGGAATCAATTGTTTCCAACCGTAGCTTGTTAGTTGAACCTAGCCCTGTTAGTCCACTACTCAAACAAGCAGAATCAGCATTACGTGACGCCATTACAGCAAAACTATCTGAATATGAAGACGAATTCAATGCATGCCAACGCGACTTAATGGATGACGCTAATTGGGCCAAGCTAGATGAAAGCAAAAAACAAGTACTGTTAGATAAACGCAGTTTAGCCTCAGTGCCTATCGTTGATTTATCTTCATCGGCAGCGGTATACGATGCTATAGAAGCAACAAGTTTTGAACAGTGGAATGACCGCATATCCGCTTTACCAGGCCGCTTTGATGCAGCCCTAAAAGATGCCATTAGCGAACTAGCGCCAAAAGTAAAACACATCCGCTTAAATAAGCCGATGATCGAATCAGAAGACGATCTTAAAGCTTGGCTAACAGACGTTGAAACACAACTTCGTTCAGAGCTTGCCAATGGCCCTGTGGTACCTAGCTAATAAGCTTGCTAAAGGAATAAATAGATGAGAACAGCATTAGATAAAACATTACGCAGCAAGCTTGAAAAAGCCGTTGAAAAAGCCCGTGATATTGTTGAAATCGCAGTAACAGAAGCACTCACTCGTTTAGGTATTAGTGATGGCAGCGCTCCTAATTATTTAAGTGAAGCAGAGCGTAAGCTCAGAACGCGTTTACGTGCTCACGGTCGTCAATTAGGTGATGTGTTAAATCGGGACTCTGGCAAGCAGGAAACAGAATTGCTTGTTAACGAAATGGTATATGAGCACTGGCATCGTATGTTGTTTGCTCGCTTTTTAGAGCAAAGTGACTTGTTAATGTACGACGAAAACACACCAATTACTTTGGGTGATTGTGTTGAATTAGTTGAAGAAGGTGATCCATTAGGTGATGGTTCTGAAGTTAAAGACGGTTGGGATTTAGCAGGCCGTTTAGCACAAAAGATGTTGCCGCAAATATTCCGAGCAGACTCCCCGGTGTTCGACGTTAAACTTTCAATTAACCATGTTAATGACCTGGAAGAGCTTATAGCTGCGCTTGATAAAGAGACTTTTCAAGCATCTGACGCACTTGGTTGGTGTTATCAATTTTGGCAAAGCAAAAAGAAAAAACAGGTTAATGAATCAGGCGTAAAAATTGGTGCCAAAGAGCTAAGCCCAGTAACTCAGTTATTTACTGAACCTTATATGGTCAGTTTTTTACTCGACAACGCTTTAGGGGCTTGGTGGGCCAAACGCCGATTAACATCTGATGATTTACTAACTGCCACCAGCGAACAAGAGCTGCGAGAACTAGCTGCCATTCCTGGTGTACCGCTAGATTACCTTCGTTTTACTAAGGCTGATAGTAAAGATAAAGAGACAAGTGCCGACAGCCCAGAAAAAGCAGCTTGGTCTTTAGCTGCGGGTGATTTTGACAAATGGCCTGAACACTTAAGTGAACTTAAAACACTAGACCCGTGTTGCGGATCAGGTCACTTTTTAGTCGCTAAATTTCTAATGTTAGTGCCAATGCGCATGGAGTTAGAAGCATTAACGGCTAAACAAGCGATTGATAAAGTCATCGCTGAAAATATTCATGGTTTAGAGCTAGACCAACGTTGTGTTGAATTGGCTGCTTTTGCATTAGCACTTGAAGCATGGCGTTATCCTGGTGCTGGTGGTTATCGCCAGTTACCTGAGCTACAACTAGCTTGTTCAGGCATGTCGATTAATGAAGCACAGAAAGAATGGAAAGATTTAGCTAAAGGTGATGACGAGTTACAAGATTCAATTAAGTGGATGCAACAAACATTTAAAGATGCTCCAACTTTGGGCAGTTTAATAGATCCAAGTAAGTCAAATTGGGAAAAGGGGGAAGCCGCCCCTTGGACTAAATTAGAAAGAGCGATGGCAAATATATCAGTCATGTCTGTTGAGTCCAAAACAGTCGCTAAAGGTCTCGATAGGTCTGCTTCTTTGCTTTCTAATAAATATCATCTTGTAGTTACAAATGTTCCTTATTTGGCTACTAGAAAACAATGCGCATTATTATCGAGCTTTTTAGAGAAGAATTATTATGCTGAGCGTTTTGATTTAGCTACAGCTATGATTTCAAAGTGCCTAGAATTATGTGCTCCAGGGGGAATGGTAGCCGAAGTTAGTCCTCAAGCATGGAACTACCTTGGTTCATACGAGCAATTTAGAAAAAAAATACTCAATAATAGCCAATTAAATATATTGGCTCGGTTAGGAACTGGAGCGTTTGAAACTATTTCAGGACAAGTAGTTAATGTGTGTTTAGCTATTCACCAGAACTGTTTTTCGGAATCAAACAAGTACTCAGCATTAAATGTTAGTGCTTTTCAAAAGGTCAAAGATAAAATTAATAATTTAATATCTTTAGAATTAAATGAAATTTCTCAGAAACTACAATTAAAAAACCCTGACTCTTCAATCTTGACAGAAGAATCGGCATCTTTTTTATTGCTTGCAAACAAAACTAAAGCATTAGCAGGGATCTTAAATGGAGATGCCTCTCGTTTTCGTTTTAAACATTGGGAAATTTCTGATGTCGGCATACATAAGTGGGCACCTCTCCAAGAAAACTCTCCAACTTCTGAAATGTTTACAGGTAGAGTATCTGTTCTTTTATGGGAGAATGAAAAGGGAGCATTACATGAGTACGCAGAATTGGCGAAAGAAAGGCTACACGATGCTCATAGAAGAGGAAATGAAGCATGGGGTCAAAAAGCAATTGCAGTCTCACGTATGGGGAAAATAAATACAACTCTTTATACTGGTGAGTTATTCGATCAAAATGTAGCAATTATTTTACCCAAAAATGAAAGTGATTTAGATGGCATTTGGGCATATTGCTCTTCTGATTACTACGAATCAGAGTTAAGGTTAGTTAATCCCAGCTTAGCAATATCTTCAGCTACAGTAGCAAAGGTACCTTATGATTCAATACGGTGGAATAAGGTTGCTGCTGAAAAATACCCAAATGGGCTTCCAAAGCCTTTCGTGAATGATTTGAATCAATGGATTTTTCATGGGCACCCATGTGCATCCATAATTTGGGATAAAGATACGAAAAACACAGCTATTAGCAAATTACGCCAAGACGATACCGTATTACAAGTTGCTGTCGCTCGCTTATTAGGGTACCGCTGGCCAGCTGAGCTTGATGCTGAAATGGTATTGGCACCTGAAATGCGTGAAGTAATTGCAAAAAATAACATTTTTGATGATTTGATTGATGATGATGGTATCGTTTGCTTATCTTCTTTTGTTGGTGATAGACGTTTACCAACTGTTAGGGGAGAGAGTCCAGCGGAAGACAGATTAGAAGCAGTATTACATGCCGCTTACGGTGATGAGTGGTCTGCCACTATTTTAAACAATTTATTAAAGTCAGTTAAGTCTCGTGACTTAAATTTATGGCTGCGTGATAAGTTCTTTGATCAACATTCAAAACTATTTCAACATCGCCCATTTATTTGGCAAATATGGGATGGCTTACCTGATGGATTCTCGGCATTAGTGAATTATCACTCGCTGGATTACAAAGGATTAGAACGTTTAATTTATACTTACCTTGATGATTGGATTAGTACCCAAATCCAATTAGAAAAAGACGGCGATGAAGATGCAGAATTAAGACTAACCGCCGCTCGAAATTTGAGAGAGCAACTAGAAGCGATACTTGTCGGCGAACAGGGACTTGATATCTTCGTACGGTGGAAATCACCAGCGGAACAACCGATAGGCTGGAATCCAGACTTAAATGACGGTGTTCGCTTGAATATCCGCCCATTCATGAAAGCAAAAGATGTGGGTAAAAAAGACGCTGGTATTCTGCGCTCAAAACCTAACATTCATTGGAAAAAAGACCGCGGCACCGATGTAGCGTCAGCCCCTTGGTATGATTTAGGCTTGGAATATGGCGGCAAACAAGGCGACCGAATAAATGATCATCACTTAACACTGGCCGAAAAAAAATCAGCGAGAGATAAAGTTTAATGCAATTAATAGACTACTTAATTGAACAGCTAAGAAGTTCTGCTAAATATAATTCAGCGGTGCAAGTGGCCCCTGCGGCTATTTTGTGGACTGACATTGAATACCAGTGGCAGCCTGCTATGCCGTTTATAAAACAGCATGTACCTGAACTCATTGAGCTAGGTAATTATAACCCAGAAGAGCGTATAGGCCCTGCTATTTGGATAAAATGTGCGATAGCTGGAGTATTAGAAGATTGTGAATTACCTAAAGGTAAAACCCCGATAATTTATTTACCAGGTGTTGGCCGTAAAGACTTACGTGCAATAGAGCAATGCCCCGACGAACTGAGACCTTTAGCCGAATTGCAATACAGAGGCTGCTGGTGGGCTTACAACTCTGCAGGTAGGGATTGGAGTGTTGGCTCATTTTTAACCAACCCGCGTGTGGGATTAGAGCTTGATGTTGCCAAAGACAAAAAAACGCAAGAAGCCATACTGAATATTTTACCCGATTTGCTTGAAACGCCAGCTGAGCAATTAAAAGGTAAAAAGCTAGAAGCCCAAGACTTTATAAGTATTGTAATGGATGACCCGGCTAAAGATATTTTAGCTTGGTTAAATAACCCTGAAGCAAAAAAACAAGTTTGGGGTGAAAGTAAATGGCCTGTGTTTAAACAAGCCTGTATAAGCCAATTTAACTTTGACCCTGATGCAATAAGCGATATAAGCGCTATTACTTACAACTTATGTGAGGCTGAAGGCGAATGGCAAGCTGTGTGGGAGCGATTTAAAGACACCGCACACAACCTGCCCTGTTTAGTTGAAAAGCTTAAAACTATAACACCTACTGGTTTAGCGTTTGAGGCAAGCCATTTTTTATCTGAAAACTTAAAAGATGAAGCTGAATTAGCAAATAAATTAGCTAACATTATCAGTGCAACGCCAGCCGAGTTAAGGCAGCAGTTAACTGCCTTGTTTAAATTACATGAACAGCGTAAAAACTGGTTGTGGCAAAAGCTCGATATGTCGCCTTGGCTTAATATATTAGAACAGCTAGTAAGTGTTGCGCAGCATACTCAAATTAATTTTACAGGCCCAAGTGCTGAGGCAATGGCACAAACCTACAAAGAGCGTTTTTGGCAAGCTGATGCTGCTGCTATTAACGCAATGGCTGCTGCTACTGATTTAAACCAGGAGCAAGTAGTAGCTGATATTCTGGCAGTAATTTATACCCCTTGGCTTGAAGCTGTTACGTTGAACTTTCAACGCTTAGTAAAGGAAGAAGGCTACCCCGGTAAGCCAAGTAGTGCCGGTGAAATTAATGAGTCGACCGCGACGTATAACACCAACGGCCAAGCTGTATTTTTTGTAGATGGACTACGTTTTGATACTGCAAAAATGCTTGAGAATAAGCTTAGTAAATTAAACATAAATATTAATTTAACAAGTAATTGGTGTGCCCTGCCCTCATTAACAGCAACCGCTAAGGCTGCCGTAACACCTGTTGCCGATATTTTAAGTGGCGCACAAGAAAACGATAACTTTATTCCTCAGATAACCGAGTCTAACTCTGAGTTTAGCTCTTACCACTTAAGTAGTGCATTAGGAAAAAAAGATTGGCAGTTTTTGAAAGAGTTAGATACTGGCAACCCATCTATTAATGCATGGCTACAAACTGGCGATTTAGACAACATGGGGCATAAGCAACAACTAAAAATGCCGCGCTATATCGATAGCATATTAAATGATGTAGTCACCCGTATTGAAGGCTTAATAGCTGCTGGCTGGAAAAATATACGCATTGTGACCGACCACGGTTGGTTATGGGTGCCAGGTAAATTAGCTGAAGCAAACATTCCAAAAAATCAGGTTAAAAAACGCTTAGCCCGCTGTGCTATTTTAAAAGACAATGTAAGCACTGACGAATTAAAAGTACCATGGCATTGGAACGAGAATGTCTCTGTAGCTATGGCTCCTGGTATTGCAGGTTATGTGGGTGGGGATTATTACAATCATGGTGGTTTAAGTATACAAGAGTGCTTAACCCCCGTAATCAATATAACAACACCTTAAGGTTTATTAAGTGGCTTCCAGACCCATTTTTAAAGTGATTAAGCCGTTTCCTTATGTACAGGAAAAACTAATTGACTTTGAATGGCATAAAGGAATGGCGGCCACACAAAAGCAAAAATCTGTTCGCTCTTTACATAACGCTGCGCATAACTTGTTTAATGATTTAAATGTACTTGAGATCTCTACTAAAAGTGAGAGTACTTTGGGTGTAAGCCTAAGTGCTTTCAATTTGCTAGTTACATTAAAAAATGGTCGCGAGGTTCCACTAGAAAATATTTTTCATGCATCTAAAGTGTTTGAAAATGGCGGCCCTTTTAAAGAGCTTCTTACAATTCCGACACATGAAGTTAAACGAGATAGCCGTTTAGTTGAGAGCGGCTGTTTAACTGGCTTTTTTAGTAATGGAAAAACCTGGCCACTCACACCTAAAACTATATTTTATGATTGGATTTACATTAATGCTTTAAAATTAAACAAAGAACTACACTCTCAAATTATTCAGTATAATGCGTTTACTGATATTGAATTTAATCCTAAAAAAAGTGTTAATTGCCAAGCTAGAGCTGCAGCTTTGTATGTTTCTTTAGTCAACAATGGCATTTTAGAACAAGTTACTCGCTCTGCTGATGAGTTTATAGCTCACTTAAGCCAAAGCATCGAAAGTTGCGCCTCCCCTGTACAAAAGGATTTATTTATTTAAATGGAAATTAATATGTTTGAAACTATGTTAAAAAAGACATTAGCCCTTTTACCCACCCCAGCTATTGCAGCTGAGTTTGTAGTAAATGAATTATCATTCGCTAACAAAAGCTCTCTCCTGGTCCGTAACTTTGCTAAATCCAGTGGTGTAAAATTAAAGGCTGAGATGCCACTATTGGAATTAGACAGCCCTAACATTCATTTTTCGACTTCAATGGCTCAAATAGGCACGCATCAAAATACTATTTCACTACGTCTTGAATTAATTGATGCCGTAATGACGCATTTCCAATTAGGCAAGTATGCGAATATTGATGATAAAAACCTTATTAAGCAGTTTTGCAAAGAGCGCGGAATTACTACATTAATACACTTTACAAAAGTAAAAAATATTAAAAGCATTTTGGATATAGGCCTTAATAGTAAAGATTATAATAACGAAATATCTAAAGGTCATATTTACAACGATGCTAATAGGTTTGACTACAGAACTCACATGATTTCATTATCTATATCCTACCCTAACGACAAAATGTTTTATAAATACAGACAAGCACAGCCAGAAGAAAATTGGGCTGTGTTAGAAATATCTGCTAGCGTTCTGTGGGAACTTGACTGCTTATTTTGCCCCACAAATGCTGCAAGCTCTTCTATAGCATCAGCAACTGAGGCATCCCTTTCAGGAAGTTTGGCATTAAAACAGCTTTTTAATAATCAACCTATCAATTTACGAGTTTGTGACCCTACTGACTCACAAGCTGAAATTCTCGTTAATAGCCATATCCCAAAAGAATATATCCGATCAATATGTTTGGATAAACCTATCGAGTTATTAGCGAATACCGATTTTCAGATCAATAATACTTACTTTCACAATCGACAGTATGCTCTTTCGCACTGCTTTAACTAAATCTCATTATAAGGAAATAATATGTCTCTATTTAGCTTTTTCTCAAGAATTAAAACGGACCCCAAGGCAGAAGCACAAGGTGAACAATACTTTCGCCAAGCTCTTCAGTATCATCAATACGGCAATCAAGATGACGCTATTTTATTCTTTACAAAATCACTAGAAGTAAGCCCAAACCATTCAAGCGTATATTTAAATAGAGCTGGCTGTTTCATGATTCAAGAAAGGTACCTTGAGGCGTATGATGATTATCGTAAAGTTATAGACATGGAGAAAGAAAGGCAATCTGTTGATGGTGTTCGAGCATCTCCGATGGCTTTACAAAACATAGAGCGAATAAAGCTATTTCTAAGTTTTGAAAAACAAAATGGCGATAAAATTAGAGGACAACTAGCGAATGATGGCTTCGAACATTTTACAACTCGCTGGGCTGAAGTTTTAAGCAATACACATTTAAAAAACGATTTGAATGCTATCAAGCACTTTGTGAATGAGGAGATAAAAGAGCTTGAAGAGATGGGCGGAGTACACCAGGAGTATGCTTTAAATTGCGGTATTGATCATTCTGAGTTTGTAAACGTTACAGAGAGCGGTACTACACAACAAGCTTTTGTCTTTTTTAAAGGGATACTTTGTTGCTTTAGTCGTGATCCTCAAAAGATGTTTGAAATTAGGACTGCAATACTTAATAAATTGATTTCATTAAGTATTACTTCTAATTCCGGCAATAATATCAGTAATCAAAAAATCGATTACGATGGTGGAATGAGGCTTATTGAAGCTGAAGTCGATATAATGTTCATCGTTAAAAATGGTGAGGTCATGTATGTTAATAATGAAACTCCTCACCTGTATGAAATTGATAAAGATGGTGATATGAAGCTAGACGGCAGAGTGGTTAACTTTATCTTTAAAGATTCAAACGAAGTTATTGAGATATTTGTTGCATTTGATGATCAAGATTCGTATTCAATGTTTACAATGAATATGGGCCGAGATGAAAGATTAAACTATGTCGCTCAAGCTATTTTTCAATTTATGGGGCAAAATAATATTACCAATGTATTTTCAGCTACTGCGACATATTCGAGCCAATATCACTATACATTTAAGCTGTATAAAAAGAATAATAAGCACTTTATGATTAATAACAATCAATCTCAAGCCTATTTGATAAGTGAAAACATATATAAAAATAATAATGCTGATGATATTAAATCTGAGTTTTGGGGGATGGCATAAGCCAAAAATGTTGAATGACCTCTTGGTATACTACTGGATTTATAGAGGGTTTTAACCCCTTTATTTATGTGAATTAACCTTAGATTTGATATTTTATGACAGATGCAGAAATTACAAACAAAGCGCTAGTTAAAGCTAAGGCAATGAAGAAAGCTCTTGCCAAAAGTATGATTGATCATTTGCCAGAAGAAGAAAGTGCTGTATCTGTTTTTATGGCAGGCTCCCCTGGCGCAGGAAAAACTGAGACTGCTAAAAGTATCATTTCTCAATTTAAAAAAGAGCATGGCGTTGATGTTGTTCACATAGAAAATGATGAACTAAGAAAGGAGTTTGATGACTACAAGGGATTAAACTCACCGCTATTCCAAACGCCTGCAACTATTTTAGTGGAAGCTATACATGATAGAGCTTTAAAGAAAAAGGTAAGCTTTTTACTCGACTCTACGCTTTCAAGTTTTGAAAAGGCAAAATCGAATATAGAACGCTCATTACGTAAAGATCGCTATGTTTTGATTATATTTGTTTACCAAGATCCAGAACAAGCCTGGTGTTTAGTTAAGGCTCGCGAAATAGTTGAAGGAAGAAGAGTTCCACCTGAGGTTTTCGTAAATCAGTTTTTAGAGTCTCAACGTGTGGTCAGCGAATTAAAAAATATTTTCAAGGAGCAAATTGATATTATTTTTATGGAAAAAAACCTTGATGGAACAAAAGAAAAGCCTTACTTTAATGTAAGTAACATTGACGCTCTACTTGGCAAAAAGTATAATCGTAAGTCATTAGAGCGTATAGCCGGTATAAGTAATTCAACATAAATAGGAGTATGACATGTTGGTTCAATCTCGTGAAAAAGTTAAGTCTACGCCTTTTTCTGAATTTGTACGTAACGGTTCAGCAAAAGAAAAGAGAAAGTTCTTCGATAAAGTAATCAAAGAAACAGTAGCTATTCAACGTGCGATGATCGAAGAATCGAAAGCCTGTAGATAGCTAACAAACAGATTTATTATGAAAGCCGTTCAAATAGAACGGCTTTTAAAATGTACTAACTTGTATTAGTTGTATTAGTTGTATTAGTTGTATTAGTTGTATTAGTTGTATTAGTTGTATTAGTTCAGATTTAAACCGCCATACGGAATAGTTCTTCACAATCCTCTAATGCCTTTTGTGAGTTTAAATCACCATTTTGCGCCGCTTTCTCATACCAAAACTCCGCCTGTTTTAGGTATTTGTGATCAGATTGGTGCAATTTACCATCTGACAAGTCTACTTTATTTAAGTAAAACTTTGCTAAGTTAAATTGAGAACCAATATCATTATTTTCTGCGGCCATAGTTGTAAATGTTGTAAATGTTTCCTCTACTTCCTGGGGATAGTCTTTATTCTCATAACTATCTAAATGTAATAAAGAAGCCATAGATATAAAAGTCTGGCAATCGACACTGCCAGCAAATGCTGCTTCTCTTATGATCCTACCAAATTCATTTCCACTTTTAGTTTTTTGAAGTATCTTAAGGTCCTTATCAGTAATTTTTGATAAGTCCGTTAAATCCACTTTTTTCTTAAATATCCCAAACATCTTTTCTCCCTGTTTTGATACTGACGAACCATAATACTGAATACTTATTACTGTTATTTAAAAAATAGACTTAAATTGAATTCTTGAAGACAACACTTCTAAGCTATCTCGCTTTTCTACTGTTAACTCAGCAGAATATTCACCACGGAGGAATAACAAAATTATAGTATCGTCTAATTCTACGTCCAGTAATTTACTAATCTCTTGTAAATCATCTTCATCCATTGAACGCTTAAATGCGTCTGCTTTTTTAGACAGATTATATACGCTAAACACACTCGCCATGACTCGCTTATCAGTCGTAGCCTCGCCACCGCCTGGGTTAACCACTTTATTAAACTCTAACTGTTGGTTTTGATCTAATAATGACATGAATTCTATTGTTCTACTTTTTGCACAGCTTGGAGTGTAATCATCATAAGTAACGCCGTTTACCCATTGTGCCTTTATCCAATTCTGATGTTCACCTTTAAGGGCTCTACCCTGCTTACGGTGTGGACCATCATCTTTTAAAAATTCAGCCTTAATTAGAGCAATAGCCTCAAGCAGTAAGAGGTTTTGGGTGTATTTTGAGTAATCGTAGTTCGGTATAGCTAATTTACCTGGAACGGCTAGATAACTTTGGGTTAAATATGTTTGAGTGTCATCTTTTTTTCGAGAAGGGGCGGTATATTCCTTATTTGGTGAGATTTGAATCCCTCTATCAAAACCTCTTACATCATATTTAGCACAAATATCTTCAAAAACTGCACGTAAACCTTCAAAGTCACTTTTATCACTATTTAATTCAAGGTGGTTAAGTAAGTCACTATAAGCTTTAATAGCATCAAGGTTCGTATAGTGTTTGGCAAGTGTATTACTGTGATAACCGCAAGCACGACCAATATTAGCCTGGACAATTGCAGCAATATTAGCAATCGTACTGTCCCAAGTATTAATGAGCGTGCTTTTCATCTCTTGACCAAAATTAATACCAGCTCTAAAGCCTGCAACAGTAATAGCGATAACTTTGTCATCGAACATTGCTGCTGCTTCATATTCACGTTTAAAATCGTCAATACTTGCTAAATCACTCTCCTCAACACCCACCAGCTTTTGGCCAATAACCATTATTTGCTCTTCGGCTATACCGTTTTCTAGTAGGATATTTTTTGCTAAATTAGCCTGGCTACTAGGAACCCTAATCAATGACCATCCTGATGAGGGATGCTCTTTGAACTGCCTAATAAAACGCTTACGTAGTAAAGAATCATCACAAAAATTACGCTGCTCTTCTGTTAACTTTACTATTTGATTATTGCGGTGCATCTCTCTGATGCCTAAATACTCATCGCTTGTTTTATGGAAAACGAGACTGGTTTTAAAGTCGTGACGAAGAATCGAATCTGCACCTGCTGAATAAAGCGCGCTAAAAGGTGTGGCTGAAATAAAAGCAATTTTACAGTTTGTATTTTCTTTTTCGAGATACTCAAAAACCTTGGCATACCTTACGGCCTCTGAGCCGGCTCCATAATGACACTCGTCTATTATAATGAGTTTGGGTGGCTGGGCTTTAAAGTTGCTTGAGAGTGCGAAATTCATATTAGTAAAGTTACTCACAACAACATTATTACATTTAGCAAGATCTTGCTTAGCCTGCTCTTGGAGTGACAAATCGGCCATAGTGACCAAATAAAGTGTATCTTTTAATTTTGAGCGCTCACAAATATCTATATCTGATAAACTCAGCCTTTGTAATGCAGCTAATGCTAATGCGATACCAGACTTCCCTGATTGCATCTCAGCGGTTATAACAACAGCACGACTACCCTGTTGAAAATGAGAAAACGCTCTCTTTGCTGCATGTTGTTGATGTTCGAAAGTATCACTAGATACTATTTTCTCTAGATACTCTCTGTGCTTTTGTGCTTGATTCATAAACTTTACTTCACTGAAAACTGTGATTCGTCACTTAAAGCACCTGATTTTTCAGGTAACTCATTATGAGTCTTTTTATCTAGTGTTCTATCTAAGTCATATTCACCGCGTTTATATAAAACAAACATGGTATCGTCATGTGGAATATCGAAATAATCACACATGTCCCACACATCCTTTTCTGTCATGATCGTTTTGGTAACTTTACGTCTTGATATGTTATAGATACTAAAAACAGTTGCAGTAACTGACTTATTTTCAGATAGCTCTCCTGAACCTGGCGCTACAACCCTATTAAACTCAACATATTCATCATTATCTAACATGCTGGTAAGCATTATAGTTCTATCTTTTTGAGGTCCATCCACGCCTGCTTTCTGGGCGTTATCGTAGCTATCGCCATTAACCCACTGAGCTTTTATCCAGTTTTTTTTCTTACCGCGCATTGCCCTACTGCCTTTAACAGACGGAGCTCCATTTTTAATAAATTCTTCTCGTAATACTGAAATAGCAGCTAAAAGTAGCTTATCTTGTGTATGTTGTGAAAAGTCATAGTCTTGGTCTAATAGCCTTGCTGGGACAGCTACATAATGATCCGTTGCGAACGTTTCAACATCTCCAATAGGTCTACGTTTTTTATATTTAATTGTAAGCCCTACATCTAAACCATTTACTTGATGTTCTTGACATACTTCTTCAAAAAACTCTTTCAGGCCTTCAAAATCAGATGCAGCATGATCTGAACAATTACGTTCTAAATAATCCAATATTGCCCCATATGCTTCAGCTGCATTACCATTAGTAAAATGCATTGAGGTATTATTGCCATGATAACCACAAGCACGCCCTACATTCGCTTGTACAACAGCAGCAACACTAGCTACTGTGCTATCCCAGGTAGAGATAAGATTATTCTTCATTAAATTACCAAAGTTTATTCCCGCACGGCACCCTGCAACTGTAATCGCGACCAACTTTTCACCAAACAATTCGCTGTCTTCAAATGCTTTTTTAAACCTATCAATTGTAGATAACTCATCTTCTGGCACCCCTGAAAGCGAATTTCCTAGTATGTAAATGTTTTCTTCATCTACACCTTGGGAAATGAAGTACTGCTTTGCATCCATTGCTGTACCGGCAGGAACACGAACTAATGACCAACCCATACCTTCATGTGCATTAAATTGCTGCATAAAACTTTTGCGATGAGACGAATCAACTAGAAAGTTTCTTTCGTCATCATTTAGATTATGTAGTCGGTTATTTTTTAGCATTTCACGAACACCGTAATATTCGTTACTCGTTTTATGAAAAACTAATCGCGTGCCAAAATCACGCCGTAAAATAGAATCTTTAAGAGCTTGATCTGCAAGTTGAGCTGACTCTTTTAGTAGCTTATCGTTATGATCCTCCTCTGCTTCTGAACTAATTTCTAAAGCTTCTTCATATTCAGTCTCTGCACCATATAAAGCACCAAAAGGTGTCGCAGAAATAAACACGACTTTACAAGAGTCATTTTCTTGTTCTAAGTAGTCAAATACAGTGCTGTAACGTATACCTGTTACGTTAGAGCCATAATGGCACTCATCAATGATGATGAGTTTCGGAGGATTGCCCTTAAAATCAGTTTCTAAAGATTTTTCAAAATTAACAAAATTACTGACCACTACATTTTTAGCAAGCCTTAAGTCATCTTCAGCTTGATCCCTTAAGGCTGTATCTGGCATTGTGACAAGGTATAAGGTGTCTTTAAGCGAGCGCTTTTGGCAAATGGTTTCATCATCTAGGCTCAAACGTTGTAGACAACATAAAGCTAAAGCAATACCCGATTTACCAGCTTGCATTTCTGCGGCTGTAACTACGGCTCTAACATCTGCAGAAAATGCATCAAATGTTTTTGTCGCGGCATTTACTTGGTGACCATGTAATACGTTACTACTGAGGATTTCTTGGACTTTTTGGCGATGTACGTCAGCTTTATTCATAAAACTAACTCCTTGTTAAAATTATGCTGATTTGAGGGTGAGTCTATTTAAATCGAATACTATTGCTTATATTCAATAGACTTTTTCTTATTTTGCCACTTTTTATATATTTAGCAAATCTAAATACGGTAAACTATTGATAATAGATAATTAACTTCAACATTCGTTAACTCATTGAACATAGGTAAAATATGGCATTAAAGTTTGAAATCAACGATAGGATTTATTCACAGAAAGAGGCTCGTAGTAGAGGTAATATGGCTCAGGGTTAATACTTATATAATAAAAATAATAAGGCATATTGCCTCTAGCTTAGAGCTCTTGAGTCGAGGAAATGGCTCATTACAATTTATTATGAGCCAAGTAAACTTGATTACTGCTGGAAATGGTCTTCACAAACCGGGTTATCTTGCATATAGCGCACTGCAGGCTTTTCGCAAAACTCGCATTCAGTACCTTCTGGCACTGTGTTTTCATCACAGTTAGGGCAGCTTTTGAGTTTATAATTAAACTTGTGCTCACACACTTCACACTCAATTAAGTCGTCTTCACAATCAGGACAATTATCGTATTCATCCAAATCGAATTTTAATTTACACTCGCTACATTCTACTAAATCGCTCATATTCCCTGCTTTATTTTATTAGTTAAGAAATCAATGTACCTTTTTAAGTACATTCAGTAAAGCCATGTTATTAGTAATTAATTGAGCAATTCTTTAATCAACACAGAACCCAACTGCCGTGTATTAAATGGATTCCCGTTGCCATTTAAAATTGAAACACCTAACTCTTTAGCAATATCACGCAGGTAAGGCTTACTTGGTGTTACAAGCTCGTGATTTAAAAACACTTCAATGGTGCCATTTTCAAGCTCTACTAATTTGTAGTTATTCCATGTTGCTTCTTTTACGTTTAGTAATACACGTGGCTTAACAGGTGGGTTTATTAACTTACTCATTGTAATACAGCTTTTACCCGTTGCTGCATCACTCATTAGTAATCTAGCTTGCTCAACTGGCATATCTAACAAAGTTTCAACTTGCATTTCGTCTGTATTGATTCTTAAAATAATTATACGATCGACCAATTCTAACGTATTAGTATTAAAGCTAATATGGCCGCCTGTATGCATCCTACCTGTTGTTTTAACTGATATACGCTCGCCTTTGCTTGATACAACATCATAGCCCGCCTGGTTAACCTCTGTTGCCATACGTCCATTCGTGATTAGTGCAGCGTAAAGCTCCCCAATTCTACCAGTTAAATGTCTTAGCTCTGTTGCAGGCACATCCCAACTTAACTCCCTTTCTAACCAGCTCATAGCTTCACCTAGTGATTGAATAATCTGCATTTGAGTTAAAGCCATTTTATATCCTTATTTTATCTTCTAACCAACTTTTAAAAGGTGTTTATGCCCTGTTACCGACAGTGTACCCTGAGATGCTCGGCCTATATGGTCGCTCCACCAATTCATTAGCTCTCTGCGTTTTTCTATGTACTCAGCTCTATTATAAGCAGAACGAACTTGATTTTTATCTACATGCGCAAGTGCGGCTTCTATTACATCTGGGTTAAACTCATGCTCATTTAATGTTGTACTCCCAAGCGAACGTAAGCCATGGCTTACTAATCTACCTTCAAACCCCATACGTTTTAGAGCCATATTAGCTGTTTCATTGTTGATATGATTTCTAGGGTTTCTGTCTGACGGAAAAACAAACTCTCTGTGCCCTGAAATTGGTTTTATTGCCTCCAATAACTCTAAAGCCTGTTTTGATAAAGGAATAACATGCTCTCTGCGCTTTTTCATGCGTTCAGGGGGTATAGTCCAAAGTTTATTACCAAAATCGATTTCATCCCATCGAGTACCAGCAGCTTCACCTGGGCGCGTAAGTGTATGTAACTGCCATTCAATTAAAAAACGAGTTACGCGCTTAATTGATGCTATAGCAAGTGTTTGCATTAATTCAGGCAGCTCCTCTGGTTTTAACGAAGGCATGTTTTGTTTTCGCGGCTTTTTGAAAACCTCACTAATCCCTGCAAGTGGATTGGCATTAATGTAGCCACTATTAACTGCGTGTATCATGATCTTTCTTAAATACAGGCATAGCCGCTTAACCGTCTCTAAAGTTCCTTTTGCTTCTATAGGTTTTAAAATCTTAATCACTTGTGGTGCATTAATTTTACCAATGGGGTATTTGCCAATAACCGATAAAACATGCTTGTTTAACGATCGCCAAATATCTTCACCATAGTCTTTGGTTAAACTTTGTTTTTTAACCTCAAACCATTCTAAAGCGATTTTATTTAGCGTTAACTCTTCTTGTGCTCTTTTAAAAGCTAAAGTTTCGTCTCTATGTTCTTTAGGGTCAGTCCCTAGAGCAACCAACTCCCTAGCTTCTTGCGCTAGCTTTCTAGCATTAACAATTGATATATCGGGATACTTACCTAACCCCATGTTGATACGCTTTTTTGTAATTGGATGGTAGTAATTAAAGTTCCAGAGCTTAGAACCACTCTTTCTAACTTTTACTTGTAGGCCTTTCCCATCAGATAAAATTATATCTTTATCCTCTGCTTTTGCTTTCTTTAACGCTGTATCGGTAAGCTGCTTCGCTGATCTTGCCATAAAAAATGAACCCTACTCCAATTTAGTATCCTTTATTATGGCAGCTTATTAAGGGAATACCATATTAGATACTAAAGCTTTGAGCTTGGGTGAAACAGGATGGGACGAGGTAACGCGCTAAGTCATTGATTTTATTTTGTTACAGGCACAAAAAAGGACGTCCTGAGACGTCCTGATATTGAATAATGGTGGAGGGAGAGGGATTCGAACCCTCGTTAGGGATAAACCTAAACACACTTTCCAGGCGTGCGCCTTCAGCCACTCAGCCATCCCTCCACAGTGCTGCAATTGTGTAATGCAACAGCGCGCTATAGTATGAAATAGACCCTTAAGGTGCAAGGCATTTTTAAATATGAGCCTTTAAATGCTTACTTATCAAGCAATAGCTTATCTATAGGCACAAAAAACGGCTAAATCTAAGACCTAACCGTTTTAATTTATACTTTTAAAATTACTTAGCCATGCTCGCAGTAAATTCAAGCATGCGATTAAGTGACTTAAGTGCGCCTTCGCGTAAATCCATATCAACGAATACTTCTTTACCTTGAGGGCTTATGAGGGCTTCCTCAATCGCTTTTAAGCCATTCATTGCCATCCAAGGGCAGTGTGCACAACTTTTACATGAAGCGCCCTCACCTGCCGTTGGAGCCGCAAAAAACTCTTTATTTGGACATAGTTGCTGCATTTTATAAAAGATGCCGCGATCGGTTGCTACAATAAACTTTTTATTGTCCATTGTTTGCGCTGCTTTAATTAATTGGCTCGTAGATCCAACGGAATCGGCAAGTGCAACAATTTCTGCTGGTGACTCAGGATGAACTAATACGCCTGCATCTGGGTGCAGTGCTTTCATATCTTTTAAGGCTTTAGTTTTAAATTCGTCATGTACGATACATGCACCATTCCACATAAGCATATCAGCACCGGTATTTTTTTGAATATAACTACCAAGGTGCTTGTCTGGGCCCCAAATAATTTTTTCGCCTTGCTCATCAAGGTGCTCTACTATTTCAAGTGCACATGATGAGGTTACAATCCAATCTGCACGCGCCTTAACGGCGGTAGAGGTGTTTGCATACACAACCACTTTACGGTCAGGGTGCTCATCACAAAACGCTGAGAACTCGTCTATTGGGCAACCAATATCTAGCGAACACGTCGCTTCAAGCGTTGGCATAACAACCGTTTTATTTGGCGTTAAAATTTTGGCTGTTTCGCCCATAAATTTCACGCCCGCGACGATGATCATATCTGCATCGTGACGTGCACCAAAACGTGCCATTTCTAGCGAATCGGCAACGCAGCCGCCGGTTTCTTCTGCAAGTGCTTGAATTTCAGGATCGGTATAATAATGTGCAACAAGTACTGCATTTTTATCTTTTAGTAATTGTTTTATACGCGCTTTATATTCGCCTTGCTCGTCATTTGTTAACGGTGCTGGCTTAGGGGGGAAAATATAACCTTCAGGCATAATAGTTTGAGCTAGACTCATGTTCTCGACCACTTATCTACGGAGCATTAATTGCGGCGAATTATACGAGAATATAAACATAAATAACAGCAAACTAGTTAAGCTGTTTATAAAAAATAGAATGGGAATTTAAAAAAGAATATAAAGGAAAGTATTAGAGAGTGGTGGGTCATGATGGATTTGAACCATCGACCAATTGATTAAAAGTCAACTGCTCTACCAACTGAGCTAATGACCCGCTCTAATATAAATCTGCTTTGTAAAAAGCTGCGTAAATCCGCCGATTAAAACTTTCATAGAATGGTGGGTTATGATGGATTTGAACCATCGACCAATTGATTAAAAGTCAACTGCTCTACCAACTGAGCTAATAACCCGCTCTATGCGCTTATTCAATTATGAATGAAGCTTACGTATATCCGCCGATTGATGCCAAACATTATTCATAAGAATAAAGAATGGTGGGTCATGATGGATTTGAACCATCGACCAATTGATTAAAAGTCAACTGCTCTACCAACTGAGCTAATGACCCGCTCTTATATAACTTTTCATAGAATGGTGGGTTATGATGGATTTGAACCATCGACCAATTGATTAAAAGTCAACTGCTCTACCAACTGAGCTAATAACCCGCTCTATGCACTTATTCAATTATGAATGAAGCTTACGTAAATCCGCCGATTGATGCCAAACACTATTCACAAGGAATAAAGAATGGTGGGTTATGATGGATTTGAACCATCGACCAATTGATTAAAAGTCAACTGCTCTACCAACTGAGCTAATAACCCGCTCTATTGTTGCGTTTTAAATGCAACTTACTACTTTACGTAAATCCGTCGATTGGAACCAATCACTATTCAAAGGAATAAAGAATGGTGGGTTATGATGGATTTGAACCATCGACCAATTGATTAAAAGTCAACTGCTCTACCAACTGAGCTAATAACCCGTTCCAGTTGCTAACTTATTTCTAAGTTAAAGCCTGCGTAAATCCGCCGATTGATGCCACACACTATTCACAAAGAATAAAGAATGGTGGGTCATGATGGATTTGAACCATCGACCAATTGATTAAAAGTCAACTGCTCTACCAACTGAGCTAATGACCCGCTCTGACGTTGCGTTTTATAACAACTTAGTATTCTACGTAAATCCGCCGATAAAAGACCATTCAAAGAATGGTGGGTTATGATGGATTTGAACCATCGACCAATTGATTAAAAGTCAACTGCTCTACCAACTGAGCTAATAACCCGCTCTTTTTGTCGCATTTCGAGTGGGGTAACCATTCGTTTGCTGCGGGCGCTTATAATACTTATTTATAAAATGAGTGCAACCGAAATTGTCTCTTTTTTTAAGTTTTTATGTCTAGATGCACAAAATTAAACCGTTTGTGCTCAAACTACATGCAAATCCAAGATTCTTCGAGAGTTTCCATGTAGTTTGCTCGCCCTAACTAGAAATTTAATCGCTAGTGAACTTTAGTTTCCTAAACGATCAGTTGCTAGTTTTGCAGCGGTTGTACTTGGGTATTGATTGATAAGATCGCTCAATATTTTTTGTGCTTGCGCCGCTGAACCTTGATCTTGTAAAAGTGTGCCTAACTTTAGCATCGCATCTGGGCGTTTATTAGAATTTGGAAATTCGTTCACAACGACTTTAAAGTGCTCTACTGCTTTTACACCATCATTTTTAATAGTAAGCAACTGCCCTAACCAATAATGCGCATTAGACGCATAGACAGAGTTTGGGTAGGTAGTTAAAAACGTTTGAAATTCAGGAATCGCTTGGTCATAGCGTTTATCTTTCATTATTAACGCAACAGCGCGCTCATAGGCTTCGTTTTCAGATAAGTCACTGCTATAGGTCTGTGCATTGCTTTGTTGCGTGTAATCAGTTGCGGGAGCTGCTGCTGGCTGTGTATAAGCCTGGCTCACGCGGTTTTCAATTTCTTGATACAACTCACGCTGACGCTGCAGTACTTTTTCAAGCTTGTAGCTTTGCTCTTCGGTTACACCTCGAATTTGGCTTACTTCGTCTTGTAACAAGTTAAGCTGTTGCTGTAACTCTACTTGCAAAAAGTTACGCTGTTGCATCATATTCTCAAGCGACGCTAATCGCTTCTCAATACTTGATTGTGAACTCGCAGCTTCTGAAACAGGAGCGGGAGCAGCCATTAACTGGGTGCTCCCGCTCAATATCATGGCTGCCAAAATAATTTTCGGCTTCATAATATCTCTTATCTTAGTAAACTAGTACCGCACGGCGGTTTTTAGCGAAAGCTGATTCAGTGCGAGACTTAACCATTGGCTTCTCTTCACCGTAGCTTACCACTGACATTTGGCTAGCTGAAACACCTAGGCTTAATAAGTATTTTTCAACGGCTTGGCCACGGTGCTCACCTAGTGCAATATTGTACTCTGGAGTACCGCGCTCATCTGCATGGCCTTCAATTAGTACTTTAACTGATGAGTTTTGAACTAAAAACTCAGCATGTGCACGAAGTAAGTCTGCGTACTTGCTTTCAACTGTCGCAGTATCAAAATCAAAGTAAATTACTTGCTCTTGACGAAGTGCTTCGTACTTTTGACGAAGTTGCTCTTCTGCTTGTTGCTCAGGAGAAATTGTAGCAACTTCAACCGTATCAGTGTTAGTTGATTGCTCAACAACGCCTTGATTTGATTTGTTTGCAGCACCTTCATCAATATCTGAAGATGAGCTACAAGCTGCTAATGTCATTACTGGCACAGCAATTAGCAGGCCTTTAAGTATTTTGTTAAGTTTCATTGAGTAGATTCCTATTTTGAGTAAACCAGTAATATTACTGTAAGTATGGCGACCAAGCTGGTGCCTTTACTTGTCCGTCTAGCACAGGTAACCGTGCCTTGAAGCGGCCGTCCATCGATACTAGCGCAAGTACCTGTTTATTATTATGAAGCGTGCTATATATAATCATCGAACCATTTGGCGCTATGCTCGGTGATTCATCTAGGCGTGTTCTCGTTAATACTTGGAACGCGCCTGTAGCCAGCTCTTTCTTAGCAAGATGGTACTGCCCGTTGGTACGGTTAACCATCACTAATTCTTTTCCATCTGGTGTTATTGAACCAGCAAGATTCATATCACCATCAAAGGTGAGTCGCTGTGACCTACCAGTTTTTAAATTTAACTTATAAATCTGAGCATTACCACCCCTTTCAGATGTAAACACAATATCTTGACCATTAGGGTGCCAAGATGGCTCAGTATCTATGCTACGGTGATTTGTTAAGCGTGTTTCTTTACGTGTAGCTAGGTCAAGCAAGTAAATTTCTGTTGCACCCGTCTTGTCCTTAGAAAGCACTAATAATAGTTTTTTACCATCTGGCGAAAACTGCGGTGCACCATTGATACCACGGTAGCTTGCTATTATTTCACGTTTACCTGTGTATATATCTTGAATGTAAATTTGGCTTTGACGGTTTTCAAACGTTACATACGCTAACTTAGTACCATCTGGTGACCACGCTGGCGACATTAAAGGCTCTTTTGAGCGAAGTAATACTTGCTCATTAAATCCGTCATAATCTGCAACAACTAACTGATAAGGCTTATCATCATTATCACGTACTATTACATAGGCAATTTTAGTTAAAAATGCGCCTTTTTCACCAGTCAATCTTTCATAAATAACGTCACTGATTCGATGAGAGTAACGGCGAAAACCACTTTCACCAATAACACTTTCACGCGCTTCCAAAATATGATCTTGGCTTTTAACTAGCTTACCATTACTCATCATTTGTGTGTTGCCACCGGTAATTTGGCCGCGGATCACGTCAACTAACTCATAACGCACTAAGTAACGCCCGTCAGTTTGCTGCTCAACTTCGCCCACTAATATCGCTTCCACACCTTTATTAACCCAAGATGCGTAATCAATTTCGCTATCTTTGGTTGGCTGTTGTGGCATCTGCGCTACATCTACAGGTTTAAATTTACCACTGCGCATTAAATCGGCAGCAATAACACTGCTTAATTTTTCAGGGATTGGGCCAACACCTTGGTACTTAAAAGGTACTATAGCAATGGGCCTTGCACCGTCTACACCCTCAGTTATTACAATTTCAAGTGCTGCATTAGCAACACCCACAAACCCAAACAGTAAAACTAAACAGGCTATTTTTATTTTGTTGAACATATCATTCCTTTAAAATTCTGGCTTGATTGTTAAATTAATATTCTTAAGTTGTTCGAATACGTCTTTATCTTTAGATACCGGTAATGTGTCGGCCATGCGCACTGCTCTTAATGCAGCTTCACATACCAACTTATCGCCACCTAATGATTTAACTTGCGTTACTAAACCATTAAAACCTAAACGAATATTTACTCGGCACTGTTGGTTTTTCATTTTTTCATCAATCAATAAGTTTTGCTGAATACGCGCCATAATTAATGCACGGTACTTATCAACTTCGCTTACCACTTGTTGTTGACGTATTTTACTACGGGCAGCCTGCTCTTTGGCAAGTTGCTCTTGTAACATTTGCTCTTGCATTGCTTGCTGGCGTTTACGTTCTGCCTCGGCTGCACGCTCTTTTGCTTCTTCTTCACGTTTTTTACGTTCAGCTTCTGCTTTTTTAAGTGCGTCTTCTTCGGTTTTACGCTTATCAGCAGCAGCTTTTGCTGCACTTTCAGCTTCTTGCTTTTGCTTTTCAGCTTGCTTAGCTTTAGCGCGCTCTTTTTGCTCAATGGCACGTGCTTTTTTAGCTTGTGCTTGCGCCTCGGCTGTTTCTTTTTCTTTAGCTTTACGTTCTTGCTCTAGCTTTTTAATATGCCTAGATTCAGATTCGCGTTGCTTACGTGCATTGGCCGCTCTGCGTTCTAAATCGCGGATACGTTTGTCTTCAGCATTTTTTTTATCTTTTTCTTTCTTTTGAAGTTCAGCAATTTTTTGCTCAACTTGTTTTTGATCAACTGTAACGGCTGATACTGCTTTATCTGGCGTAGGTATAGCCGAATTAAGCGTTACTTCCATTACTTTAGGTGCTGGCGGATGAATGTTTGCAGACGCATACAAAAAACCACCAATGCCTAAATGAAGTACTATCGATTTTACTACTGAACTATTCATACAGCTACTTCCCCTCAAAGGATTCAGTCATTAATCCTACTGATGGTACGCCTGCATTTTTCAAAAAATCCATTAGTAATAATACTTCTTGATACGACACTTTACCCGAGCCTTTAATCATAACTGGCACGTCAGGGTTTTTCATTAACTGTAATTTTATAACCGCAGCAACATCAAGTGCTTCCATAGGCTCTTCAGGATCAGTACCTACGCTTACATAATATTTACCCTCTGCATCAATTGAAGCAATAATGGGCGGAGTATCTTTAGTATCAACTAAATCAGACTCTTCCATTTTAGGTAAATCAACTTTTACACCGTGTGTAATAAGCGGTGCTGTTGCCATAAATATAATAAGTAATACCAACATTACATCAATGTAAGGTACTACATTAATTTCTGCGACCGGACGGCGCTTTTTACGCTGATACATTCGCTTGTGCCTCTATTTGTGTAGCTGCTTGACGGTGTAAAATATTAGCAAACTCTTCCATAAAGTTAATATAGTGAGACTCAAGCTTTTCAACACTGTTTGAAAAGCGGTTATAAGCAATAACGGCCGGAATTGCCGCGAATAAACCCATAGCAGTCGCAATAAGTGCCTCTGCTATACCGGGTGCTACCATTTGTAATGTAGCTTGCTTAACTTCACCTAGTGCAATAAAGGCATTCATAATACCCCACACTGTACCAAACAAACCGATGTACGGACTAATAGAACCTACCGTTGCTAAAAACGATAAGCTAGATTCAATTTTTTCAATTTCACGAGAAAGCGCAACACGCATAGAACGATGCGTCCCTTCCATAACAATACTCGCACTTTGAAATGTATTCTTTTTATGACGAGCAAACTCTTTAAAGCCTGAAGTAAATAAGGCTTCAATACCTTGAGACTGACCGCTGCGTGACGATATTTCGTTATACAATTTACTTAGATCAATACCAGACCAAAATTTTTGCTCAAATTTCTTAGCATTTGATAGTGCATCTGATATTGCTTTTTTACGCTGAAATATAATTGTCCACGACATTACAGACATGGCAACTAGCCCTAACATCACTAACTGAACAAGCAAGCTTGCTTCTAAAATTAGGTCTAAAAAATTAAGCCCTGATCCCACGTTAAACTCCTAAGTAATTTCAAAATACGGCAAATTGGTTAATTTGTGTAAATATGACCGTTTATACGGTCAAAAGTTGCATCTAGTGTATCTAGTCCATTTCAAGCTGACAACGGTATTGCTATGAATAGGCAACAAAAAACGTTAAAAAACAGCTTTAGTTGGCATTTCCATTTGCCTCAGTATTTTATTTAATCTTTTAAATAAACTCGCTAACTATAAATATGCGTAAATATATAAGTAAAACGTCATAAAATGCGCCGTTTATTCAAAATAAGAGCATAAACACTCAAAACCTATAAGCCTTACCTTCACGTAACAGTAAAACTAATACCGAGCCACATCAAAAGAAATTACTTAAGCTAGAAATTTCATTAACTTATAAATTTAACGATTAATTAACGCGCAAGATTCAAACAACAATAAAATTCGCCGAATTAGTTTTTCTAATCTGAAAATACAAATTTTCTAGTTTGAACAAAAAGATGATCTTACGTATTATTCTCCCATACCGAACTAGCGCACCGAATGAGATAGTTTCATTAAGCCAAGTTCTTAGTAATAGGATATTTTATCGTATTACATTGTTTTACTCTTTCTGGATAAAACCAAATTCAGTAAAACGTAGTTCCCTGGATTACTTCCTTCAACTTGTTGTTTGCCCGCATTTTTTGCGGGCTTTTTTTTGCCTACAATTTAGTGCGCTACATATTTTATTTATAAACTAATAATTGCCCTACCTATTTTACAATAAGTAATTCGGTTACTAGTTTGAATGGTACGCAGGATAGCTTCGCGAGTCTTAACGCCCTGTGAATTAACAGTTAACTATAAAGCGTATAAGTATTTTGAAATAACATTTGCAACAGTGTGCTGAGGTTTTGGGTAAAATACCAGCCGTATAAATATTTGAAAGAAAGAGATACTGAGTCAATTACCTGCTGCGCAAAAAACCACAGCAAGTAATGTATATGATGAGGCTAGTCTTTTTTAGGAAGTAAACCAAAGTGATGATATGCACTGTCAGACACTATTCGACCACGCGGAGTACGCTGAATAAATCCTTGCTGAATTAAAAACGGCTCTATTACATCTTCTATTGTTTCACGCTCTTCACCAATAGCTGCAGCTACATTGTCGAGTCCTACTGGGCCGCCCATGAATTTTTCAATTATGGCGAGTAAATATTTGCGATCCATATAATCAAAACCACTTTTATCTACATCAATCATATCAAGCGCTTGCTTAGCTACTTCGGCATTTACTGTACCGTCAGATTTTACCTGTGTGTAATCGCGTACACGGCGTAATAAACGGTTTGCAATACGTGGTGTACCACGTGAACGTTGTGCAATTTCGGTTGCGCCATCATCACACATTTCTAAACCAAGATAATGTGCAGAGCGCCCTACTATGTGCGACAAATCTTCTACAGAATAAAACTCTAATCGCTGCACAATACCAAAACGGTCACGTAGTGGCGATGTTAGCGAGCCTGCTCGCGTAGTGGCACCAATAAGTGTAAATGCAGGTAAGTCTAATTTAATAGAACGCGCAGCTGGGCCTTCACCAATCATTATATCAAGCTGGTAGTCTTCCATTGCTGGATACAGTATTTCTTCAACTTGCGGGCTTAGCCTGTGTATTTCATCAATAAACAGTACATCGCCTTCTTCTAAATTAGTAAGTAACGCAGCTAAATCGCCTGCTTTTTCAAGTACAGGGCCGGATGTTGTTTTAATACTTACGTGTAATTCGTTGGCAACGATATTTGCAAGCGTGGTTTTACCAAGCCCTGGTGGGCCAAATATTAATAAATGATCGAGCGCTTCACCACGGGTTCGGGCAGCTTCAATAAAAATTTCCATTTGCTGCTTAACATGAGGCTGGCCTCTGTAGTCGGCTAAAAGTTTTGGTCTTATTGCACGATCTATAGAGTCTTCATTTGTTTTTTCAGTCGCATCAATTAAGCGATCCGCTTCAATCATGGGTTACTCACAACATTGATTTTAAAGATTCTCTAATAAGAACCTCAGTAGACATATCGGGTTTGCTTATCGATTTTACTGCTTTTTGAGCTTGTGGCAATTTATAACCTAATGCAAGCAGTGCCGATACGGCATCATCGGCTGCGTTATTAGCTATTGTCGCATCGCTCATTGGCTCTATTACTGCGCTGTCGCTAAATGGCGTAAATAAATCATTACCCCAATCATTTAATCTGTCTTTCATTTCGAGTACTAAACGCTCGGCTGTTTTTTTACCTACACCGGGTAATTTAACTAGCGACGTTGAGTCTTCGTTATTTACACAGCTTACAAATTGCTTTGCCGACATGCCCGATAAAATAGCTAAGCCAAGTTTTGGCCCAACGCCGTTTGCTTTTAATAGCTCTCTAAACAAAGCGCGTTCTACTTTATTATTAAAACCAAATAATAACTGAGCATCTTCACGCACTACAAAGTGGGTGTAAACAATCGCGTTTTCACCAATTTTTGGTAAATCGTAAAAACAGGTCATTGGCATTTGTACTTCGTAACCGACACCACTTACTTCGAGTAATATTTCTGGTGGCTGTTTTTCGACTAAAATACCATTTAAGCGGCCTATCATAGTTATTTCCTTAAACGTCCTCTAACGGTTTTGCTTGCGCTACCCGCTAGTTTAATTAAATTTTGTTCTGAGTGAGCGTGGCAAATCGCAATAGCGAGTGCATCAGCTGCATCGGCCTGTGGCGTACCTGGTAGTTTTAAAATATTTTTTACCATGTGTTGCACTTGAGTTTTATCAGCGCCACCGTTACCTACTACTGCTTGCTTAATTTGCCTAGCTGAATATTCAAATACGGGCAAGTCGGCCATTGCAGCACCTACAATAGCAGCGCCTCTAGCTTGGCCAAGCTTTAAAGCAGAATCGGGGTTATGCGCCATAAATACTTTTTCAATGGCAAAGGTTTCTGGCGAAAACTGCTCAATAAGCTGTGTAATGCCTTGATAGATCATTTTAAGCCTAACCGGAAAAGGATGATCGGCTAACTTAATACAACCACTGCCTAAGTATGTAAATTTAGAACCTTGGTGGGCAACAACGCCATATCCGGTCAAACGTGAACCAGGATCGATCCCTAAAATAATGGCCAAACAGCACTCCATTGTTATTATTTTTAAATTACGCTAATAATGCCAGAGCACTGTATAAATTACCAGTACAAAGAAAAACAAAAATGCCCACGTGTTAGGTGGGCATTTGAAGGAGCATGTTAGTTTAAGCTTACCCTAGGGCACGCACTAATCCTTGGGTATTTTGTTTAAGTGTTCGGGCAATCATTAAATAGCCTAAACCAGCCACAAATACACCGCCAGCTACCGGACCAATAATCCATATATGCGGATGTAACTTACCTGCTAAATCAAACATTTGTTGCTGCACAATTAAAAGCGCTATATCACTAAAAAATGCAGCAACTAAGCCAGCTAAACCCCCTAGTAATAAAAACTCGTACAAGGTCGCGTTTTTAATTAATCGGCTTTTAGCGCCAAGCGTTCGCAGTATGACAATTTCTTGCATACGCTCACCTAAACTAGCTTGCACTTGCGATATAAGTACAAGCGCGCCACACAGCACAACAATTGCAAGTACAAAGCCAATGGCGAGTGATACTTGCGAAATAGTTGTTTGTATTTGCTTAACAAAGTTATCAATATCAATCGCTGTAATAGTAGGGTAAGTGCGCAATAACTGGCTAAAGTCACGCTTTTGATCTGGGTTTATACGTACCGACGAAATATACGTTGCTGGAAAATCTGCAAGTACATCTGGGCTTAAAATAATAAAAAAGTTAGGTTTAAGCGTGGCCCAATTAACTTTGCGCACACTGGTAATTTTAGCGTCGAACGACTGCGAACCAATTAAAAATGTAAGCGTATCGCCTATCTCAACATCTAAACGCTCAAGCATCGACTCCTCTACTGAGGCTTCAGCCATCGCATTTTCACCAAACCACGTACCTTGTGTTACTTCATTTTGGTCAGGCACATCTTTAAGCCATGTAAGATTTAGCTCGCGGCCAATACCTGCACGTGCTTCTTCGTCTTTTTTCTCGTTGTCTTGCAGCGATACAGAACGTGCTACCAACTCGCCGTTTACCGCATTTATGCGTCCACGAATAGTGGGATAAAACTCTGATACCTGAATATCTTTTTGTGCTAAATACTCATTAATTGGCTCAAGCTCATTTTGCGTAATATTAACTAAAAACGCATTAGGCGCGTCGCTTGGAAGTTGCGACTGCCAATCAGATATCATGTCGTTTTTAAGTACCACTAAAAACAGCAGTAATTTAATCGCTAACGAAAAACTAATTAACTGTACCGCGTTCACATTTGCACGCTTTTGAATAGACGCAATTGCAAGCGACCAACTGTTACCAGGTTTTAAGCCAAGCTTTCGACCGCCACCAAATATTAATTTAGATATCAAAAACAACACACCAATTAGCGCAAGCGTTGAGGCAAACAAAATAAGCGTTATTTTTATGTTGTTACTAAATAACCACATTAATAAAAAAACAGTTAGCGCACTCATGCCTAAATGCACACGACTTACTGCCAACTTGTCACCTAAGTTACGGCGCAGCACTCTAAGCGGTGGAATATCAAATAAATCAAATAACGGTTTAATAGAAAACATAACAGCACAAATTACGCCAGTGCTTATAGCCACCAGCCAAGGTTTAAAACCACCTAAAGGTAGCTCTGTGCCCATACTTTTCGATAAGTAACTTGTTGCTATTTCTTGCAAGCCATAACCAATTAACAGCCCAATACTTACCGCCATTGCACATACAAGCAATAAATGGAGCATGTATATTTTGCGGATCATTGAACGGCTACCGCCTAGTGTTTTCATCATCGCTACTGGGTCGTATTGTCGTTCACAATAACGTTTTGCTGAAACGGCTATAGCCACTGCGGCTAAAATAATACCTAATAGGCCGGCAAGTAATAAAAAGCTCTCTGCACGGTTTAAACTATTTGAAATAGGTGATTGACGGTCTTTAACGCCGTACCATTGTTGGTTTTCTTTCATTTGTGGTTTAAGCCACTCGTAAAAGCTATTTATATCGGCCTCACTACCTGCATAAAGTTGGCGATAATAAACACGACTACCTGGCTGCACAACTTCGGTTTTTGCCACATCGTCAATATTAATAAGCACGCGACGGCTGCTCGAAAATACATTAAATGGCGCATCGGGCTCTTCTACAATAACTTTTGAAACATTAAATAATGCAGCGCCAAGCTCTACTTGCGCGCCTATATCAATATTTAAACTGTAAAATACTGATTCACTTAGCCACACATTACCAGGCGTTGGTCCGCTATTAGCAACCTTAGCTTCACCTGTTAAGGTATCCTTAACTTTTAACTGCCCTTTTAACGGGTACGCATTAGATGCCGCTTTTACTGAGCTAAACTGCATTTCATCATCGGCAAACAACATAGTGTCGAAGTACACCATTTGCGCCGTTTTTAAATTTTGGCTCTGTGCTTTAGTAATAAAAGCAGTGTCGAGAACATGATCGCTTGCAAGTACACGGTCTGCTGCAATAAAAGCACTGCTTTTTTGCGCAATACTTTGCCCTATTCGCTCAGTAACCATAGACAGTGTAAGCACGGTTAAAACAGCAAGGGCGATAGCTGCGCTTATAACTGTTAGCTCACCACGGCGAAATTCTCGCGAAAATAACTTAAGCGCTAACTTAACCCACATTAGCAACGTCCTCTACTTGGCTTTTTACCAGTAAACCCGCTTCTATTTGAATAATGTGCTCACATTTTTGTGCAAGTCCTTCATCGTGAGTAACCAAAATAAGCGTAGTGCCGTGTTGCGTGTTTAAATCAAATAATAACGACTCAATCATTTTACCGTTTTTGCTGTCTAAGTTAGCCGAAGGCTCATCAGCAAACAGTATTTTAGGTGTACCAATAAATGCTCGCGCAATAGCAACACGTTGCTGTTCACCGCCAGAGAGTTGCGACGGGTAATGGTCAATTCGATGGCTCAAGCCTACTTTTTCAAGCAAAGCAATTGCTTGCTCTTTTGCATCACTTTCGCCAGCAAGTTCTGCTGGTAGCATAACGTTTTCTAGTGCCGTTAAGCTTTGTACTAACATGAACGATTGAAACACAAATCCAATTTTAGCCGCGCGCAGTGCAGCACGCTCTTCTTCATCTAAATTGTGTAATGGCTCGCCATCTAAAAATATTTCGCCGCTGCTTGCGGTATCCAGCCCTGCTAATAAACTGAGTAACGTTGATTTACCAGAGCCCGACGTGCCAACAATAGCAACAGACTCGCCATGCTTGACATTAAAGCTGATGTCGCTGAGGATGGGCAGCTCACCTTCAAAGGTAGAGACTACTTTAGACAAACCATTAACCTGAATTATATTTAATTGAGAAAGCGCTGACATATGACTCATTCAATCCTTCGTTTAGTATTCATTTTATTTTTAGTTATCAAACCGCTGAGCGCAGCAGCCGACAACACGATTTTAATACTCGGTGACAGTTTAAGCGCAGCCTACGGACTTCAACAAGAAGAAGGCTGGGTAAAATTGTTACAAGATAAATACGATGACGAACAAGCCGACATTGAACTTATCAACGCCAGTATTAGTGGCGAAACATCTGGTGGAGCCCTACGCCGTTTAGATGCATTGCTTGAGCAATACGAACCCACTCATGTACTTATTGAGCTAGGTGCTAATGACGGTTTACGTGGTTTTCCAGTCAAAAAAATGCAAACTAACTTAACGTCTCTTATTCAAAAAAGCCAAGCAGCTAATGCGATGACCGCCTTAATGGAGATTTACATTCCCCCTAATTACGGTCCGCGTTACAGCAAAATGTTTACAGACACTTTCTCGCGCGTTAGCGAAGAAACAAATGCGCATTTAATGAACTTTTTTATGCTCGATGTTGCTGGTCAACCTGAGCTAATGCAAAACGATAGTTTACACCCTAACAAAAAAGCTCAGTCATTAATACGAGATGAGATGTATGACTCGATCAAAAAGTGGTTAAATAAAGACTAGCCAATTAATACACCGCAAGAGTGCCTTTTTAGGTCTCTTGCGTAATAAACACCCAAACAAACAATCGCTTATTGATTTTTAAAAAAATACACGTACTATTGCATACAAATCGGTATGTGGCGCAGCTTGGTAGCGCACTGTCATGGGGTGGCAGGGGTCGAGAGTTCGAATCTCTCCATACCGACCAATTAATTCCTTTAAAAATAACAATTTTCGTTAATCTAAACCTAACCATCAGTAAACTTTACTTCCAGCAATTCGATAATACTCTATATCTAGATCCATATTTTTTTGTTATCAACCTTAATACTAATCTGCTTGCACCTCTCCAATATGTATTCTTTTAAAGACCTCTTTGCTCTCATCAAGAACCGCTACCTATTT
The DNA here is from genome assembly GCF_030408075.1 of Pseudoalteromonas sp. APC 3358. Classification (NCBI taxonomy): domain Bacteria; kingdom Pseudomonadati; phylum Pseudomonadota; class Gammaproteobacteria; order Alteromonadales; family Pseudoalteromonadaceae; genus Pseudoalteromonas; species Pseudoalteromonas sp. APC 3358. The sequence goes on along the minus strand of NZ_JASDCE010000012.1, from coordinate 38,382 downwards.
TAATAAAATAAAGTTAAGCGTATAATTTTCAATCAGATATTAATAATAGGTTTTTAATTAAACTGTACAATGGCATTGGTGCAAAACTAAGTTGAATTTAAGGCTCTGTATTAAGTAACTTAGCATAGCGATGATTTAAGTCATTCTGTAAAGGAAATAAAATGAAAATAGGGATAGATCTCGGTACAACCCACAGCGTAGTGGGTATTTGGCAAGATAACGCGGTTAAGTTAATTCCGGATATGGAGGGTAATGTGCTCGTTCCTTCAATTGTTGGCTTGTCGGAAGATAATTATATTCTTGTAGGTCAAGCCGCTAGGGATCGATTAGCAACCCACCCCGCACACACAATTTGTGAATTTAAACGTTTTATGGGCACTGATAAAACCTTTTCATTGGGCGCGCAAGATTATAGCGCAACTGAACTATCATCCATTTTATTAAAAAGCCTTAAAGAGCAAGCCGAACATTATTTACAAGAGCCTATTACTGAGGCCGTTATTTCGGTACCCGCCTATTTTAATAATAAACAACGCCAAGCAACGCAACAAGCGGCTTTACTTGCAGGTTTAAAAGTTGAGAGATTACTTAATGAACCCACAGCCGCAGCACTCGCTTATGGGCTCGATAATAAAGACTGTGAGCAAACTTACTTAGTACTGGACCTTGGTGGCGGTACATTTGATGTGTCGGTTATTGAGGTATTTAACGACATATTTGAAATACACGCCTCATCGGGTGATAACTACTTAGGCGGTAACGACTTTACGAACGTTATTGAAGAAGATCTTTATAAGAAAAACGATTTGTACAAAGGTTTTTTCTCAGATAGTGAACTACGTAATATTTGGTCGTTGTGCGAGCGTTTAAAGTGCCAATTAACTAACGAGTCAACAGCCAGCTTTAATTTTGAATATAAAGAAAAAACGTATTCATATACCCTCACTCTGGAAGATTATCGTACATTGTGTAGCGAGTTAATTGAGCGAATTAAGTTTCCTATTAACCGTGCGATGTCTGACGCTGACTTAACACTTGAAGACGTTGATGGACTTATTCTTGTTGGCGGCGCTACGCGTATGCCTATTTTTCAACAGCAAATTAGCCGTGTGTTTTCACGTATACCGCAAACTCAATATAACCCTGACCATGCTATCGCTACTGGTGCTGCAATTCAGGCAGGTATGAGCGCACGTGCTAAAGAATTGAAAGACGTAATAATGACTGATGTTTGCCCATTCACTTTAGGCGTGGAGGTAAACAACAAACATGGTCAGTCTGAGTTTTTGCCTATTATAGAACGTAACGCGACGATTCCTGTAAGCGAAACTCGTTCTGTTTATTCAGCTCACCCTGAACAAGAAAAAGTACTCATTAAAATTTATCAGGGTGAACATTATCTCCCTAAAGATAATGTGTTTTTAGGCGATTTAGAAATAAATCTTGAGCCGTTAAATATAATACAAGAGTTATATTTAACATATACCTACGATCTTAATGGTGTACTTGAGGTTGAAGTGACTAATGTTGCAAGTGACAAAAAATACCGCACTTATGTAGGCGAAAATGAAGAAAGCTTGAGTGAAAGTGAGTTACGTGAACGTTTTTCACGACTTAACGCACTTAAGGTTTTGCCTAAAGACAAACTTGTAAATACTGCATTTAAAGCAAAGTTAGAGCGTTTATTCCAAGAAAATCTAGGCGATAAAAGGCGAGAGATTGGCGAGGCGATTGGTCAATTTATGGAAGTGTTAGAAACACACGATAACCACAAAATAGAGCGTATGATCGAAAATATAAAGCGCTATCTTAGTTATTAGAATTAGCTATTAAAGTTAACTAATAAAAAATAGTTTCAGTTAAAAAATTACATGCATTAAATAAAGAGTGAAGTAATGAACCATTGGAAAATATTAGGCATTGAAGCCACAACAGATAAACGCCTTATTAAACTCGCTTATACAGAGATTCTAAAAAAAACATCGCCAACAGAGTTTCCCGAAGAGTTTAAAGATTTACGAAAAGCATATGAGTTAGCTATTAAAGAGGCTAAACGACCTGCTAAAAATGAAGACAAAGCACCCAATCAAGTATTTGAAGATGAGCACGAAAAAAAAGGCGTTATTAACGAGTCATTTTTTGATGAAGAAGAGCCCTCTCCCGCACCTACAGATGCTGAAATAGTTAAGCCTCAACCTATCGAGTTAAATTGTATTCGCTCTATTTCAGAGCTGCAAGTAGCACTCAATGAATTATATTGTAATGTGTTATCTCGCAGCGATGTTGAACAATGGAAGTTATTATTTTCGTCGCCATTATTTTGGGATGTCGATCAAAGTCAGCAAGTCTCATTTACTTTAATTGATTTCTTTTCAGAGAATTACTTTTTATCTGCCACGGTATCTAAATTTTTAGATGAGAGTATGAAAATCTCTAGTGAGTTAGTAACCAATAAAAATAATCACTACCGTGAACTGGCTATTGCACTGCATCATTATATTCAGAGCCTACCACTGCGAATCGATGCCCTATCTAACATTGATCACAATATCAGCTTTGAACAACTGCAGCAGCATCTTCAGTTACGTAACTTAATAGAAGAGCAATGTATATATTCTAAGCTTACAGCTGAGCAGCTAATTACGCTAATGCAGCGAATCAATTTGGTATTTTATAATGACGAGTCACTTTATCTTTATGTTGCTAACTATTTATGGACATTGGGTGCATACACAGAAATTAGTAAGTTACTTGCCTCATTGCCAGAGCCTACAGATGCAAGCATAGATCAGCTGCGAGATTTACAAGCACACGCAGAATTTAAGCTTAAAAACTATGATATAGCACTCACTATTTATCTAGCGCAGCGAGAACTTATGAAAAGTTTTTATGCGATGAATATGACTAAAGAGATTGGTCTGTGTTATTTGCACCTTAAAAATTATGAAAAAGCATATACGTATTTAAACTCTTATTTTTATACTAGCCCTGAGGATATAGACCTTCGCTCTGCTTTGATTATCGCCCGTCGATACTACATAAAAGATCTTAAAAAAAATGAGGAAAGTAACGCTCTTAAAATAGCGACGTTACAATTTGAAAATGGTCGCTACCAAGATGCCTTAATAACGACTCAAACATACCCTCTAATTTTTCACGCTGATTGCAATTATTTACAGGCTTTATGCCTTGCTAAGCTAGAACGCTTAGATGAAGCATTTGACGTTTTTATCACCTTTATAAATCTACATTTACAAAAACAGATAGATCCTTGGCCACTACTGGTTGATTTATTTATATATTGCCCAGACTCAATTGATTTCAATTTGATAATGGAAACTATCGCAAAAAAAATACAACCATCTCCTAATAAGTTTTATAAAACCCCTCGCATGCTAGGCTCTGTACAAGAGAATGTATACTCACAATTAGAACTCAAAACATTAGATCTTCCAGCGACTGATCATGATGGAGAACCCAATAAACCTAAGGGTTACGCCCTCTATGCTGATTTAGACTATAAACAGAAATATGCTTGGGCGATGCTACATGCGTTAATGGCTAAATTGGCAAACTTCGAAGATAAAACGATTGTGAAGCAAATAAAACAAGCCGCTATTTATGCGATTAAGCAAGCTATGCCAAAAATCACACACCAACCAAATTGGAGCTTAAAGTTTATTCACATAGCTTTTGATATAGATGATTTTGATACCTGTATTAAGCTCGCAAACATCACGATTAGCGAGTTTTCTAATTTACCACAAACCTACTATTACAAAGGGCGATCGCTAGCTGCCTTAGATCAATATGATGCAGCAATACCCATATTAATATTAGCCGCAGATAAATACGGACATCAGAGGCTTGGGATATACTCACTTGAATTTGCAGTGGAGTGTTGTGAAAAGCTCGTTGAACATGGACAACCAATGCATCCTAATTACAATGAGATATGCCTAAAACTGCAAACAACAAAGGAGATTGTAGATGCACAATCAAAGTGAAGTACCTTGTGTAATTACGGATGATGCGGCTTTAAGTTCTGAGCAAAAATTATGGCTTATTAGCCTCTCAGGGCACCTTTCAATGCAAAATGGCTATTCATTGAATACCTTAAAGCATCACAATAAAAACTACACTGATGAGTCAGTTGCTAACGGTAATTTAAGTATTTTAGATAATGCTTATGGCGTTACAACAAAAGAAGAATTAATTGAAACTTTAAATGTTTTTTATAACACATCAAATAGCCAAGTTTTCATGAGTTGTATGGCTGAACTCACCAGAAATGATTTATTAGCAAGATACTACATTGAGAATAAATCTACTGCCTATCAAAATACGCCTATAGGTATTATGTCGGACTGGGCAGGAATACATAAATTCTCACTGGCTCGTTGTGGTATTAGAGCTTTTGATATTGGCCGCTATGCTTTTTTATGTCGTTGTGGTGTTAGCGTTAATTTTTTAACCGAAGAAGAAGCATGGCATTACCTTAAGCCTATTGGAAAACTGGCACAAACCTTATTTATTAGCTGGCAAGAATATGCAACTAGTTATGTAGTTGGTCGGTGTATATGGCAAAAGATTACAACTCAAGAAACGTACAGCGAGCCAAACCCTGACTTTAATTTTAGCCATGATTTATTTGAAAAAATAAATGATACGGCTGCTACATTACAAAGTATATTAGCTGATGACGAGCACCCATGGTGCCAACTAGATTGGGAAATGGACTTTTAATTTCAATACTTTGATTTTATAAATACTTACTGAATAACGCATTTTACAGTGGCGTTATTCAGTAAAGTTAATATTAGTGCTTGCGCCCTACACCATTTCGTACCATGTCTTGCCCTGTTTGGAATACGTCTTCTGTAATCATGCGTGCTAAAAGTAGCTTTTGATTATCGTCAAACACAGCAACAAAACGGCTGCCATCTTTGTTATTAGTAGCCATGCCAACACCGGCAACACCTTTAAGTCCAAAACCACCGTTTTCGACATCTATTAAAAAGCTTTCTAGTTCGGCTAAAGTATCAATTACGTCATTTTCATTATTCATTTTAAAACTCTTTTAGTAAGGCCTTGGCTAGGCTTTTAAATCATTATGGTGGCTATTTTATAGAGAAGAGCCAAAAACTTAAACCCTTGGCTCAGGTTAGTAACTAAATAGACTTTATAGCTAACTCTAAATTGCTTAGCGCACAACCAAACTCTTTTGCATTAACGCGATGATACTGTGTGTCACTCGTTGCTGTAAGGCTAATTATAAACTCATCTTGTTGAGCTACCGCACTTTGCTCTTGGCTTAGGCACATCGCTTGAGTAAGTGATCGCAGTTTTGAATTTGTTAAAATTGAGCCAAAGCGCTGCACTGGCAGTGGAGGTATTTTTATAGCGGGTAACGTTTCATCTATTGTGCGTGCGCTTAGAGTAAACATGTTATTGGTAATTTCAATTACACTGCTTGTAGGCCAATACGAGTAGCTATAGCTCTTACTCTCAGATTGTGCTTTACCTTGGTTAGCTAAATGCACTACACCACTTTTGCCTATTACGGTTATTAAACTACCTTCTGGCGATTTAATAACAACCAAAGCCGTATTTTCGTCAATACCAAAACCATGTTGAATCTCTGTTTTAGTCTTTTTTACTTCATTTTTATTTAACGCCGCTGCGAGCCTAAATGTACGGTTTTGTTCGCTAAACTGAGTATCTAGTACACCAAAATTAAAGCTGCCAAGTCCACCAGCATTAGTGTTATTTTCATTTTTGCGAAGTGCCTCAAGGCTTGTCGTATTTGTAAGCATGCCCGTCACTTTACTTTGGATTGCTGCGCCCGCGCCTTCACCTACAATTACTGGGCGAGTTTGCAATGCTTGCGTCCACGGGTATGGGTTATTGTTTTGATCAAATAATACCTTGTGAGTTAATGCTGCATTACCGCTATTAAACATCACACCGGTACTATTTTTAATAAGTGATACAAGTGCATTAGTGCCACTTTTGCATAAAGCGTATTCGGCCTTTGTGTACTCTGGATAAATTGCTTCCCGGTTATACACATTCATTAATGTATTTCTGAGAGCGGGTAATTCATCGCACGAGTTACTCGTAATCGCTTTAGCAAGTGCTGGCGTTAGTGCTAACCATTGAGTGTTTATATTTGATTGTGCTAAAAGACTCTGCGCTACATCTGCCGACTCATAAGGGTCGCGGCTCGATGCCGTAATAGCAAGCATGGTGGGTTTTGCGTTATTAACTTTTAAACTGCCCGACACAAATTGTAAAATACTATTAGTCGCGACCTCAATATTAAAATCGGTATTTACTTGCTCTTTTAAGCGCTCAGCGTTTTTATCAAGTAGCGGCACTTCTAGCATATCAAATACAAAGTTGTATTCTTGCTGAGTCAGGCTTTCTAATTGCTGGTTATTTATATCGCGCCATAGCCATAATAAATCTGTTTTAGATACGCTATTTGACGATTTACCTAGCAAGGTTTTAAGTGTTTTTAATACAGCCGTTTTTGCCTCAACGTTATTATTAGGCCAGTGCTGCGTGATGTTTTTTATTTGAGCGTTGCTAACAGCATATAAATTATGTGACTTACCATCAATAGCAGTCTCTTTTTGGCAATTGTTAAGCTTTGCGCTAGTACAGGTAGTAAGCTCTGACCCCACTAAAATTAAAGTTTGGTTTTGCTCTTGAGCCACTGCATTTATTGAATATCCAACACCAAACAATGCCACTAACATACCTAGTAACTTCGGCTGTTGATCACGTAAAAATGCACATATCATAATGTAAACTCTAATATAAATTATAAAACTAATATGTTGTAGTTTAACAGCTAGCCACTTGAGCCTAAATATATTTTTATAAATGTTAAATAATTCAAGCCCCTTAAAAGCGATAGCGTTAAGCACTTCATTTAAATAAATTGTTTAGCTTACATAGTTGCCCCTGTAAATATTAACTAAACAAATTTAAACAGAGCATTTATTGATCAAATTCATTGTTTAAATTACGGTGGTGCATTGTTTTATGTAACTAGGGTGAAATATGGACTTTTCTAATGAAGAGGTAAATTTTTTAGCTGAGTTATTCAAACCAAATACAAAACAACGTTCCCCTCGCGACCATATGCTTACAATGAAAAGCTCTATACCCGCGAGTATTGCTCACCTTTTTACCCACGCTAATCTAACTTTGCTTGCTGAAGTTGCTAATTACCAACTTTGGTTTCCCTTGCAATTAAAAATTGATGAGTTAGGTATAATTAACCCCACTTTGAGCGCACCAGAAGTAATTGATACAAAGGGCACTCAACGTAGTTGGCGCTGGAGTGAGCTAAATATTAAAAGCCAAGGTTTTAATATTGAATCGATTTCCAGTACTGGAATATTTTTAAAACCATTAAAAAGTGGAGAGAGCTTAAAAAAATTACAGCACATGAGCTTTACCTTACCCAACAAAGAAAGTATATCGATAGATGTAGAACCCGTTAGGCAAAGTAGCCTAGGGATTGCAGCAAAAATCACTCAGATTCATAGCGGACAAGAGCAATTACGCGCCTATCTGTTTGAAGAACATAAACGCCAATATGCTAAGCTGTACGAAGATGGACAACTAATTGAACAGTTAATTTAGTCCCTTTTAAACACTCACAAGCACTTCACTTGGCTTTATTTAACCCCCTCTCAATGTTAATCTGTCCCCCTATTAATAAATCATAAGGATATGACAATGCCAGGTGCTTTTGCGCACATCACAGCCGTTAATATTGCAACGCAAACCAAATCACTCGCTAAAATGGATATGCCTAAAAAGGCAAAACTTATTTTGAGCCAACGCCAAGCATACCTTGAACTAGGCTGTGTAGCCCCCGATTATCCTTACTTAGCAGTAGCGCAGCCTAGCCAAAATGCGTGGGCCGACCTAATGCACTATGAGCACACAGGCGATTTACTTAAAGCCATGATTGAATACTGCAAAACACTTGAAAGTGAAGCATTTGAAAAGTGTTTTGCTTGGTTATGCGGTTATATGGCCCATGTTGCTGCGGATATAACGGTGCATCCGGTTGTTGAATTAAAAGTAGGCCCGTATGAGCAAAATCAAACGGCGCACCGTACCTGCGAAATGAACCAAGATGCATTTATTTGGCAGCGTTTAAATTTAGGTGAGTTAGGTTATGCTGACCGCGTGCAACAAAATATTGGATCTTGTACTAACAAAGACGATAATTTTGATACCGATATTGCAAAAATTTGGCAACATGCTTTATTAACGGTTCACCCAAGCTACGCTGCACAACACGCTCCTAACTTTAATTCATGGCATAACGGTTTTCAGCTTGTAGTAAATAATGTTGAAGAAAGCTATCGATTATTTGCCTGCGCACGCCATGTTGCTGCTGATTTAGGTTTGTTTTATCCTCGCCCAAACGAAGTTGACTCCACTTTTATTGAACAACTAAAAACGCCGCACGAGCCTATGCATTACAACGATATTTTTGACTTTGCCGTTAGCAATATTAAGCACTACATAACCATTATTGCCAATGCCGTATTTTTAGATACTGATTACAGTGCAATTAAAAATTGGAACCTAGATACAGGCTACGATGAACACAACACGATGACGGTATGGAGCAAATAAAATGAAACACTTACTTTGTATAAGCCTCATAGTATTACTTAGCGGTTGCTACACTTCAAAAAATAACAATCCAGAAGTGATGGCCGACTTAGCCTCGCAATTAAAAGATATTGCTACAGCCGTTGATGGCACATTAAAATTTAGTGAAACACCCTATTCAACAACTGATGAGTTATTAAAAGCTGCTGTTAATAACGATTTAAGCAAACTTGCACCCTTTGGGGAATACACGCTTATCGTGAACATACAAGATGATAACGCAGTGCTACTCTTATGTGATGCCAATACTGCTTTAATTGAAGATGCAGGCTGCACTGCTCAATCAGATATACAGCATTGGGGAGCTGAGGCTATTCACCAGTGCGAAATAACCATAAACGCCCAACAGCTCTGTAATTAGGTAATAAAACCCAGCTAGTTTTATAGAACATACATACCTTAGGTGTATATGTTCTATATAGTGCCCACTAAATACATTTAAAGTTGAGCCGTCATCTCTTTAGGGTTAAACACTAAGCCATGGCGACTAACATGCTGTGCAAAATTTTCGGCTGGCATTGGTTTCGCAAAGTAAAAGCCCTGAAATTCTTTACACCCCATTTGCGTCATTATTGCTACTTGCTCTTGGGTTTCTACTCCTTCGGCTACACACTTAATATCAAGCTCTTCACACATAACGTGCACCGCTTTAACTAAACTTTTTTGACGCGTGGAGCTCGTTACTTGGCTTATTAATGAGCGATCTAACTTGAGCTTGTTAATAGGGTAATCGGCAAGGCGTGCAATATTAGAATAACCGACCCCAAAATCATCGACCGAAATAGTAAAACCCCACGATTGCAGCGTTTGCATAAGCTTTAGCGAATGCGCTTGGTTTGCCTCAAGAGAGGTTTCAGTCAGTTCTAACTCTATTTGAGGTGGCTTTACGTTAAAGTCGGCAAGGTATTTAACCAGTTTTGACATAAAATCGGTTTGGCTAAAATCAATTAGAGATATATTTATTGCCACCGGCACACTCGGTAAACCCGCCTTGGTCCAATCGGCAATTTGAGCGCACACCTTTTGAATAATCAGGTCGGTTAACCGACTAACCATTCTGTATTCTTCGGCAATAGGAATAAATACCACTGGCGACACATTACCCAGTATTGGACTGTTCCAACGCGCTAAGGCTTCAAGCCCTATACATTGACCCGTTGCATCTACTTTAGGTTGATAGTGCACCGACAAATCGCCCTGCTGAAGCGCTTCATCTAATAACATTGAAATTTCGTATTTTTCAATAAAAGCTTGTGATTGTTTTTCGTTATAACCACTAAGGGGCATATTACAATTTGCTAGTTTAAGTGCTTCGCATGCATTACTAAGTACTGTTGTGCTGTTTTTTCCATGATCAGGATACTTTGCAAAACCAAATAAAAATGATTGCTGACACTTAGTGCCAAATACATTATATGTTTTATCTAATGTATTTTTTATTTGCATCAATAGCTTATCTTCTAGCTCGTTTTGCGAGTTTGCGCCAATTATAAAAGCAAGCTTTCCTACTCCTATATGAGCACACAACAGCGGCCCATCTGGCATCGCTTTTAAACGCTTGTACGCGTTAATAAGTAATGCTTGAGAGTCGGCTTTAGTGAGCTTCAAATTTAAGTATTCACTATTTGCACTTTGGGTAACAACGATATAAAAACCTTTTTGGTATTTGCTTGTTAATCTGTCGCATTGCAGCTCAAACCATTCTCTATTAGGTAGTTTTGTTTGCGAGTCTCTAAAGCGTAAACGTTTATTTTCTTGTTCCATCATCGATAAATTTTGTTTAATGAGCTGCTCTTGCGTGCAATCGTAAAAGTCATATACACGGTAGTTTGTACTCATTGTTATTTGCTGATAACTGGCTTTAAAATAACTTTTTTTGTACTTCACAATTTTATTTTGAGCATTAGAGTCGTCAAAAACTAAGGCCGGAAATAAATGAGAAAGATTAACGCTTCCTTCTTTTAACTCTTTTTTTATACCAAACATATCAATAGCATGTTGATTAAAATCAGTAATGACAAGATTTTCGTCAACAATAATTTTAGCTTTATTTGATTCGGTGAACAGGCTTCGATAAAGCTCATTTTTATCTTTAAGGTGTGTATTAGCGCTTATCATTGTTTTGTTTAAACGCTTAGCAGCCACAATTGTGCGCGCCACAGCAAGGGGAATACAAATGTTAAAAAATAAAAATATAAGCCCTGTAATGTATAAGTCAGCGTCGGGAAGTTGTTGAGCTATGCCGGTTAAACCCGAGACATCAACGTTATTGATGATCATATAAAACGGCGCAATATTTAATACGCCATAAGCAAGGGCTGTTCTATAACCAAGGAGCATAAGTGCTATTATCGGGCAGGAATACATATACATAGAGCCCACTTTAGCAAGCTCTAGGTCTGTTAAAAATAAGTTCATTGACACGCTAGCAGCTACAATGGCTATTAAAAGTGCATGAGCGCTAAAGTGATAAAAACGCTTACTTGCTATAAGTAAACCACATGCAGTAGCAAGAAAACTGCTTGTTAATACAACAATATAAATTAAGTTAAATTCAATAGCGCTTGTGTACGTGTGGCACGCCACAGCAAAACATAACACCATTACTAATGATAGAATAATGCGCAGTGCACTTATTCGCCAATTAGCAACCTGACCAGGGGCTGAATAATGGTCATTTAATAAAAAGAATCTATTGAAAAAATGCATAATAAACAACAGTTAAAGCTCATTCTTCTATTAGACATTGATAGCTTGTTAAAATCAATCTAATGAATGTAATTTCTATTTACATAGTTCTATAAAATAGACAAGTGTAAACCTACCTGTTAGTCGTTAAACAATCATTTTTCGAGTGTTTTTACAGTTATCTTCTTTAAGAGCGAAACCACTGCACCCTAAAAATTCACCGTGCTTAGATTTGCGTTTACGCATTTCGCGACCACACTTTTCACAAATTGGGTGCTGCATTTTACACTCTGTATTCACACATTGTGAGTACGTGTTTTTATCAATCGATGGGCCACTACAGCTTTTACACACTCGTAATTTAGTTTCGCAAATTTGCGTATTAGTACAACTATAATAATCACCATATTGACCCGTTTTTGGCACTATTAAACCGTCGCTGCACGTACTACACTCTCTTTGCTTTAGTTGCGACTTATTAAACAACGTTGAAGCGATTTGAATGGGATAATTGTCATTTACTAATTCTTTTACAAACGCTGAGCATGCATAAGGGTCTGCAATTAAATACGCTTTATGTTTAGCGCGAGTAATACCTACATAAAGCAAACGCCTTTCCTCTGAGTGAGTGAATTCATCTTGCTCTGGTAATAACGCCTCCACCAGCACATTATTTTGATTATCGCTAGGAAACCCTAATTTACCTTGTTCAAAACCAATAATAATACAGTAATCGGCTTCAAGCCCTTTGGCACTATGCAATGTCCAAAAATAAAGAGAGTTTGTATGCTTTTTATCTTTTAAATGCTGCTGCACGCTATTTAACATGTATCTATATCGACTAAGTATGGCAATGCTCGCTGATGCATCATTTTTTTGAATAGTGCTTATGCTCTGTTGTACTTTCATTTCTATCGATTTAGTACCTTGGTATAAATCGTCTAATAAAATAACTTGTGGTGTGGTTACTTGTGTATGTGTGCTGATCTGCTTTTTATATTGCTCAGGGTTTTGCATTACAAAACGCCCTGCTACATCACTAATACTATTGTTATATCTAAATGTTTTTTGCAACATAGTAAGTGAGTGGCTGCCCACTAATTCATTAAAGCGTGTAGTAAGCGCTAAATTACCACCCGAGAACCGATAAATTGCTTGCCAGTCATCACCAACCGCAGTAAAGCGTATTCCGTTACCATGTTTTAATATGGCATTTATGAAAGCCATACGCGCGCTTGATATATCTTGAAACTCATCAACTAAAATGTGGCTCCACACAACATTAAAATCTCCGCTTACTATCGCCTTTGTTGCTTGAATAATCATGTCGTCAAAATCAATGGTACTTTGCGCGTTTAGTTCATTTATATAAGCATCATGAATTTGCACTAACAAGTTTGTATATTGCTGGTAATTTTTAATACCACTTTGCTTAATGCGCTGTGCTATTTGCTTATTATTTAGTTGCTCCACTCGAATAGCTTGTAAACATTTTATGTACTTATCAATGCCTTGCTGTAACTGCCCTGAGTTATTTAAAGTATGAAATATTTCGTCGTTACTTAAAGGTGTTAATTCAACATTATGCTGCTTTAATTGCTTTGCGAGGGTTTGCTCTAGCTTTCCTTCTACCCAGTTGTAATGAAAGGTTTCGAGTAAGGTGGTGCCATTTTGTTTATGCAGTTTGCGCTTAAATGCAATTTGCTCGTTATAGTGTTTTTTATCTATATCGGCACGTGTATTCCCTTGCCTATCAATGCCAAAGTGCTCTAGGTAAATATCATATTGAGGTATATAAAAGTCTGGTTGGTATTGCCCACTTAGCTCTGCGCCTTGGCTAAAGTGATAATTCACCTCATAACTGTGCGGTACGCAATTCAAATGCAGCCAGTTTGAAATAAGCACTTCCTGATAACTTTTTACTTTATGACCCGCAAGGCTACGGTATTCGTTATCGCGTACGTACCGCTCGTACTGTGCATTATCTTTAAAGCTAAATATATCAATCGGCTCATGGAGTAAATCTACAAATGCTTTTAAGAACTGTGGCTCGGTTTGTATTTTTTTACTTACCCACCCAGTTAACCAACTATTTAATTGAACTGGGTCAGTTGCAAATTTTGACAACTCGATTGGCTTTTTAGCACTTTGTAGTAATTTAAGCCCAAGCGCATGAAATGTTAAAATAGTGGGTGCTTTGGTATGCAATTTTGCATGTGTGGCGCGTTTAATAAAGCGCTCTTTAAGCTCATTTGCTGCTGTTTTATTATAGGCCAGCACCAAAATTTGCTCAGGCTTGGCAATATTGCATGCTATTAAATCTAAAGACTTTGCTAGCATCACAGATGTTTTACCTGTGCCTGCTGCCGCTAATACTAAATTTTTATCGTTATCGCGTATTACCGCTAAGCGCTGCTCTGTTGTTAATGGATTTGACTCTACTTGATTAAAAAAGTCATTTTTAAGAGTTAGTTGTTTTTTTTCATATTTATGGCGCAACTGTGCAATTGCATCGTGAGTATTGGGCGTAGTGCTCAATATATTTAAAAATTTAATACTACTTGGCGATAAGTGTTGTTGCCACACACTTGTACTTTTAGCGTACTGCTTGGTAAGCAAAAACACATCATTATTAAGTGTTTTTATGGAACTATCACGTAAAAACTCATCTAAAGCATAGCGCTTAAGCGAAATCTTTGCGTTATTTACCTTTTGCTCAAGCAGGGTTGAAAACCGCGTGTTAAGGGCCGTATTTAAAGCGTTCGCTTGTGATTTATTTAAAAAGCTAATTGATGTATTGCTACTGTCGCACAAATTAATTTTGGCGCTAAATAAACGGTTTTTAAGTATTGAGTAATTATAAAAGTCTTTAATTAAAAATGTCCGTGCGGGAGCGCTTCTAAAATGCACAACAAGGCGCTCTTGTTCAATAGTTACGTGTTTAATACGGGTAAAAAAACGGCCTAGCCAACTTGGAGTAGCAATATACTGCGCCATAATACTCAATATGAAGATATGCTTTACCTTAATTGTAACATACTCTTTTGTAATACATTTAGCGCTAAATCGGTGCTTACTTAGTAAACAATTCAATTGGTAAGTTAGTTTTTAAACCTGGTGATTAATATTTTATTTACAACCATTAACAAATTCAAACATTTATAGATAGCTTGTTGTGTAACAATGCACACATACAAACTTATACTTCATATAATTGTTAGATATATCCCCAATTAAACAATTATTTACAGCCTAATTTAGTGGTTTAAAGGAACTAACATGCTTAAAAAATGCATTACCACAACGGCTTTAATTTTAGCATTATGTGCTTGCACGTCAGAAACAGAGTCGAATTTAGTAAAAACAAAAGGAATTTGGGCAGGCTTTGAACTGGTTTCTGACGGTAACCGCACGCGTGTTAACGCAGAGCTAAATGCGGGAGATGCTAATGGCTCAAACATTGTTTTAAGCGATAGCGACTCATTACAAGCTGTTGTTAATAGCACTGCTATTGTACTTACAAAAGATACCGACTTTTTAGACGTTGATTACCAAGCGTATATAAATGCCACTGACGATAACCAACAGTTTGATATAAAATTTAAACGGGATGATGGCATAAATGCTAATTCGAGCGTGGAGTTGCCTTTAAATTTTATTATTTTAACCCCGAGTAACAATCAAAATTTTGATATTAATAGTCCCCTTACAGTTCAGCTAGATGGCACTGATCCTAATAGTACTAGCCAAGTAGAACTTAGCAGTAGCTGCACTAACAATAATAATGAAACACTTTTACAATCAACGCTTTTTGCGCTTAACACTTCGCGCCTTGAAATAAATCTGCAAAGTTTAGATATGTTTAGCAGCTCGCAAGTAGATCAAAGTAAAACGTGTGATTTAACAATTAGTGTGAAACGCGATCGATTCGGTAGTATTTCGGGTGAATACGCAAACCAAAGCTATATTAAATCCCAGCAATCGCGCGCTATAAAAAATATGACTTTAACGTTTTAATTTGCACGCTAATTTACTCAGCGTTAAGCTACGCCTTTATTAAGTAACTCTACCAATTGTAATTGCCCTCCTTATTTATAGGAGAGCTAATAACAATTGATATAAAGGTTTATTATGACTAACAGCACATACCCTATTGGCACACCTGGCAAAAAATGGAATAACAACGATAAAGCCCAGTGGTTAACACGCCAAAACATTAAACGCAGTTACCAAAACGAAGTCGTAACGCTAATTAATGACCTTAAGAGCACCTTAGATATAGAGCAATACGGCGAGCTTAATTACACCGCTGGCACTTACCCATTATATATATTAAAAACGCCTAACTTTAATGCTAATAAACCAACTGTTTTAATCACCGGTGGTGTACATGGCTACGAAACCAGTGGCGTACATGGCGCACTTAGGTTTGCTAAAACATCGGCTATGCAATATTGCGAACAGTTTAATATTATTGTTGCCCCCTGCATTAGCCCTTGGGGATATGAGACTATAAACCGCTGGAACCCAGACGCTATTGATCCTAATCGCTCATTTTACGAGGGCAGCCCAGCTCAAGAATCAGCCGCTATTATGGCGTTTGTAAAATCATTAGGTACTGACTTAATCGCTCATATTGATTTACACGAAACAACAGATAGCGATAACAGTGAATTTAGACCCGCACTCGCTGCGCGTGAAGGCACTACAAATACTAACTGGAACATACCTGATGGGTTTTATTTAGTGGCCGATACCAATAAGCCTGAGCCTGAATTTCAAAAAGTAATTATCGAAGATGTAGCAAAGGTCACGCACATTGCACCGAGCGATGAAAACAACCAGCTAATAGGTGTGCCTCAAGAGCAATTTGGCGTTATTAATTACGCAGCACGCGACCTTGGTTTATGTATGGGCTTTACTGATGCCCCCTATGTAACCACTACAGAGGTATACCCTGATAGCCCTACAGCCACAGATGAAGAATGTATATTGGCTCAGGTAGAGGTTATTAAAAGCGCACTTAACTATATTAAAGCACTTTAGTATGTTTGCAGCCGCTTATACCCTGCTGGCTGCTAAACTAAATTTAAATAAAAAAGCTAATTTAGGAAGTATTGATGGAATACGAGAATAAAAACGGACACGTTAATTTATCACTAGAAGGCAATATAGTTATTGCACAATTTAGCGGAAACCTAGAACTTGAGCTTTTAAGTAATTTTAAAACAGCGCTTTTTGAAACCATTCAATCATTTAAAGGCGAGAAATGGGGTTATATAAGTGACTCATCAAACGTTGTAGCTGCAACCCCACAGGCCGAGCAAGAAATGGTAGCCATAAGCCACAGCATGCAGCAAAACAACTGTTTAATTAGCGCGTTTGTGCTTACATCACCTATTGCTATAAGCCAAATGCAACGAATAATGCAAAACGCCAAAAGAGACGTTTCTTTCAAAGATTGTCTTTTTGATAATCTAGAATCGGCAAAGCATTTTATTTTAAATGAATTAAACAATGACTTGAGCTAGGTAAAGCTCAAATCATTGTTTATATAGAGCTTATATACTGTACTAATTTTTATAAAATTGGCTGTCTTTGGTTATCGTAATGCTGGCGTTTTCTTGCGCTGTTACAATAAATTGTAACTTACTCACTTTACGCTCAATATCGTAACCATCGGCTGTTACAGTAACGGGGACTCTTTTCATCGCACCCGGTTGTACAAGCGTAGATCTCGGACTTGAGAGCATTGCTCCTGGTAAACCCTCTATGGCAATACTGTAATGCAGTGCTTGCTGCGTTTTATTAATAATAGTAAGTGTATAAGGGTTTTCTACAAGGCCCTCGTAGTTCACTCTGTAGAGCGCATTCCTATCTCGTAGTACTGAGGCTTCTATTGGTGTACGTTGCAGCATCCATGCAAACATCGAAATGATTAACAAAGCCGTTAATGCGCCGTATCCTACTAGTTTTAATCTAAATGGATTGGTTTTTTTACCTTCCATTTGTTTTTCACTCGCGTATTTAATTAAGCCTTTTTCGTAACCAAATTTCTCCATGGTATCGTCGCAGGCATCAATACATAAGCCACAGTTTATACATTCATATTGCAACCCATTTCGAATGTCTATTCCTGCAGGGCATACCTCTACACACAAGTTACAGTCTACACAGTCACCTAAGTTAAGCTCTTTTGGATCAGCTTTGCGTTTACGTGGTCCTCGGCTTTCACCTCGCTCGTTATCATATGTAACAAGCAACGTATCTTTATCAAACATAACAGCCTGAAAACGAGAATACGGGCAAGCAATTGTGCACATTTTTTCGCGTAAAAACCCTGCATTGCCATAAGTACAAAAAGCGAATAAAAACACCCAAAAGCTCGTTATACCTGACCACTCAAACGTAAGCATTTCCATATACAAACTTTTTGCCGGAATAAAATACGCCATAAACGAGGTGGCGGTTAAAACTGAAATAATAATCCACGCACTGTGCTTAGTTATTTTTTTGCGCCAAGTGCTTAGCGTCCACTGTGATTTATCTAATTTAATTCGCTGATTTCGAGTGCCTTCTATGCGTTGCTCTACCCACGAAAACATGAGCATCCATATAGTTTGCGGGCACGTATAACCACACCAAACCCGACCAAGCCAGTTAGTTACAAAAAATAATGCAAAAGCCCCCACCATAAATAGCAGGGCTAAAATCATAAAATCTTGAGGAAGGAGTGTTAGACCAAAAATAGTAAAAGTTTGCGTTGCCACATCAAGCAGCACAGCTTGTTGTCCGTTATATTGGATCCACGGTATTGCAATAAAAGTTAGCATTAACAGCCAACCTAAATTACGGCGTATGCGCTGAAAAAATCCTTTTTGCTCGCGGATATAAATTGGCCCTTCGGTGTTATAGGGCTTAATGATCATGTCTTCTTCTTTAATATCAAACTTCATAGTACTTGCTTAATAATGACGGGTATTATGCAAGTATTTGCAACTTTCAGACCAAGCTGAAACTTTATTTACATCATTGATATTAAACAGTTTATTTCAACGCAGTAAAATAAAATTCGCGATATTAAACGCGCTGCGCGATATATCACGAATTTTTAGCAATCCCTAACTTTCGCATTTTTGAGCGTAGTGTACTCTCAGGTAAGCCCAATTTAACTGCTGCCCCTTTATCACCCGATATTTGCCAGTGCGATAACGCGAGAACAGAGGTTATATGCTGCTTTTGGGCCTCATCAAGCGTAAGTGAAGGGTTAATAACTACTTCACCACCCGCTTGTAAAGGCTGACTTAGCTGAAGTATCGCCTGATTAGATAAAATAGCTTCGCGTTCAAGTACATTTTGCAGCTCTCTTATATTGCCCGGCCAATCGTATGCTTGCAGTTGTGTAATTGCTTTTTTACTAAGTCCTTTTAAGTGTTTACCCAGTCGTTTATTTATCTGCGCAATTAAATTAGCGCATAAATAAGGAATATCTTCTTTTCGATCTTTAAGGGCGGGTACTTTTATAGGAAATACATTAAGCCGATAGTACAAATCAATTCTAAACGTGCCTTTTTGTACCATTTCCCACAGGTCGCGGTTAGTCGCTGCAATCACTCTAATATTTACTTTTAGCGTATTGCTGCCACCTACACGTTCAAACTCTTGTTCTTGCAGGACTCTAAGTAGTTTACTTTGCGCCTCAAGGGGAAGCTCTGCTATTTCATCTAAAAACAAGGTGCCTTTATCAGCAAGTTCAAAACGCCCTTTACGGCGTTCATTGGCACCTGTAAACGCGCCTTTTTCATGGCCAAACAATTCCGACTCTAGCAAACTTGGGGTAAATGCGGCGCAATTTACTTTTATAAAGGCTTGTTCGCTACGCTTGCTTAGTCGATACAAATTACGGGCTACTAATTCTTTACCCGTGCCATTTTCGCCAAGTATAAGCACTGTGCTGTCAGTTTCACTCACCAGTTTTATTTGATCTAACATGGTTTGAAATATATGACTTTGTCCAACTAGCCCTGAGTCTTGCCAATCTTCGTTAAGTTCTGCAATTAAGTAATTGTTTTCATCTTTGAGCTGCTCACTTAAATGCTTTACTTGCTCAAGTGCCTCTTGCAATGCATTTTGTGTTTGCTGTTGCAGTGATATGTCGCGAAATACCGCTACAGCACCAATTAACTCATCATTTTGATAAACCGGTGTTGAGGTGTATTCCACTGCAAATGAGCTACCGTCTTTACGCCAAAAAACTTCATTTTTAACTTCACGACGTTTTCCGTCAAACATGGTGCAATATATTTGGCATTCATCAGCGGGATAGGGCGTGCCATCAGCATGAGTATGGTGATGATATTGGTGTATTTTTTTACCTAATAACTCGTCTGCTCGCCAACCTGTCATGCGCTCAGCGGCAGGATTAACAAACACCGCATTACCCGACAGGTCAAAACCGTATATGCCCTCACCTACTGCGTTTAGCAATAATTTAGGATCGTTTAAAAATTGTTTTATCATAAATGTACCCTCGCGAAATATCGCGAGTATTATGGCAATTTTATACATTAAGTGCACTCATTACTTAAAATGCGCTTACGTGTAAATTAAAACGCTATAAATAGTGCTGAAATAGCGTTTTTACATCTATTTTTGCACCTAGCCTTGCGGCTATTAAGTAAAGTCCTGCAAGTTTTCGGTGAATAAATAGCGCATCAACGGGCGGTGTATGCCATTGCTGAGATTGCCCACTAAGAGCAAGCCCTGCATTTTTAATTTTGAGCGCTAGTTCGCTATTTTTAAAATCAAACTCCCCTTCTGCTCTCAGTGGCTCGCACGCCATTAAGAATAAATCAATGACGTTATTTTTATACTCATCAACTAAGTCATTTTTAAAATAACCAATGTGTGAAGCCGCTCTAAGTACACCTTCTCTGTTGTTTTCACTACCCGCTTTAAATAAAGCTAAATAAGCGCGGCTAAGCTCGGTTGATATTTCTCGCGTTGCACCAAAATCAAATAAAACAATTTTTTGGGTATCAAGCTGATAATGAAAGTTGGCAAAGTTAGGGTCGGTTTGAATTAATTTAAATTCAAACATTTCTTTGAAAAACAAATCAATCAGTTGCTCTGCAACAAAGCTTTTTTGACTATCAGGTAGCTCTGTAATGCTCTCAATAGGTTCTGCTTTTATATACTCCATAGTTAGCACTTGTTGTGTGCTGTGCTCTGGATATACGTTAGGCACTTTAAAGTGGGGATTAGTTGCTAATGCATTTTTATAACGTATTAAGTACTGAGCCTCACGTTTATAATCAGCCTCAGCTAATAACTGCGCTTTAGCCTCACTAATAAGTGGTTTAATATTAAGATCTTTTGGCAATAATCGAGAAATCGTTAATAAAGAAATAACGTTATCGACATCACTTACTACACTTTTTGCAATACCAGGATATTGAATTTTAACAGCAAGCTGATCGCCATTTTCTTTATAAGCTAAATGAACTTGCCCTATAGAAGCCGCTGCAAAAGGCCTTAATTCAATATGAGAAAAACGCGCTAGCCAGTCATCTCCCCATTGCTCTTTTAATACCGCTACAAGTTGCTTATGAGGCATTGGATTCGCGTCCGAGCGCAGTAAAGCAAGTAATTGAGCTAATTCAGGACTGAGTAAGTCACCGGCATCCATTGAGAGTAATTGCCCAAGCTTCATTGCCGCACCACGTAAATGTGATAACTGTATGGCTAGCTTTTCAATATTTTTAGGTTGTAGTAGCAAGCTTTTATTGTCCCAACCTTTACCGGTTAGCGCGCTCTTAGCGCCATCAACTAACATATTGGTAGCAACACCTGTGGCAAGTGAGCCTAATTTTGCAAAGCGAGAAAGCCGAGAAGTGGGAACAGTACGAGGAGCCGCCATAATATTAAAACCTAATTAGCCTGAAAGTCAGGCTAATTAATACGTATATTGTAAGTAGGTAGATCTACTTACAGACGAGGTACTAGCTTAATTGCACCTTCAACCACTTTCATATCAAGTGGAAGCTTACTAAGTAGCATCATTTTAGGGTCATCCATATTTAGAGTATAAACAGGGTTAACCGCTAAAAAAGCATTAATAACATCCATTGCTTGGCTATCAAGTGCACCTAAATTACCTTTGAAACCACCGGCATCAACACTCGAATCAAGTAATTTAA
Organism: Pseudoalteromonas sp. APC 3358; assembly: GCF_030408075.1. Taxonomy (NCBI): domain Bacteria; kingdom Pseudomonadati; phylum Pseudomonadota; class Gammaproteobacteria; order Alteromonadales; family Pseudoalteromonadaceae; genus Pseudoalteromonas; species Pseudoalteromonas sp. APC 3358. Next base: position 16,786 of record NZ_JASDCE010000012.1, on the reverse strand, counting down.
TATTACGTAAAAACACTGCTTTTTTCTCACTGTCGTAAAATGGGCTACCTTCAATTTGTAGCTTTAAACGCACTGGGTATTTAAGTGCGAATGCATTAATTTCAGCGCTTGAATCGGCACCAAGAACAACAACATCGCGGTTATCAGGCCCAATATTTACACTTAAGTCGTTTACATCAAACTGAACTGGCAAACCCATTAAGCTTACTTTTTCACTTAACTTTGGTAATTGCTTACCCAGTACAGACTCAACCTCAGAGTTAGTAAATGAATATACTGATATGCCTTGCGTGGTATTACAGGCAGTTAAAAATAACGCTGCAATAATAACTAAAATTCTCATGAGAACCCTTTTGTTTATAAATTAGTGATACATAAAAAAGCCGCTATTAAAGCGGCTTATTAAAATAGTAACCAGCATATATTACGCTAGTTCTAGGGCGTGTTGACCTTTGTGGATTGAAATTTGTTCAATCTAGGGTCGATTTAATCGCGGCGTGAGGTTTGTAACCTAGCGGGCTAAGTCAAAACCGAGCAACAAAGAGTTAATCGTCCCTAGAAAGAACCCAAAGGGCAGCGCATGTTTGGCATTTATGCTGCGTTATCGCCTATTTATGGGGAATAACCACACTACATAGACTCTGCCTTGCCTAAATACCAAACAGTCTGCTGCAAATTCAACCACGAAAGGTCAACACGCCCTAGTGTATTAAGCTGCAAGTGTCGCTTTAAGTCGCGTTAGTGTGTCAGGTTCAACTGAACCAGCACTGAGCGCTAATAACTGTTTTAAATAATAGTTTAAATCAGCATGTTCGCCACGATGTTTGTCATCTAACATGGCTACTTGCTCTGCCATTCTAAGTGACTTATCGGTTGAACTTACATTCGCTAATATTTCCATGCGCGTAATAAGTTGCTCTGTATTTAATGCTGTTTTAAGCGGTGCTTGATACTGACTTGGTAACGCTTCATTGTTTTCAAGTGCTGTAATTAACGCATCTAGATTAGCTTGCTCTGATTTGCTTGTAAGCAATGCAAGTTTATCGTCAATAGCTGCTAGTAGCTTAGTAACTTTTGGCGCTAACGATCTAAATTGCGTGTACCCTTTCACTTTTGTTTCTAGGTCGTGCAACTGTGCTCTTTGATTTACATCGCTAAGTGCAGCTTCAAGCTCAGCAAGTTCTGCAACTGCTTGTTTATCTGACTCATTTTGATCAAGTTTTTGCTGCTCAAATTCACTACTACGTTTAGTAAATGTTTCATCGTTAAATTGACGAAATTTTTGCCATAACGCATTTTCAGCTTTTAAACCTGCAAAACCAATTGTTTGCCATTGCTGCTGCATTTGCTTCAACTCTTGGCACGCAGCGGCTAAATCATCGCTTTGTGATAATTGCTGCGCTTTTTCTACTAATTCATTTTTAAGTACGGCATTACTTTTATGAAATGCGTTTAATAAAGCCAGTACTTGTTGTTGCTCGCTTTTATAACGATCGTTTAGTGTACGGTATGTTTTAGGGTCAACTTTACCTACACTGCGCCACGCTTTGTTTAAACGATTGTATTGGCTTTCATATTGCTTCCAATCAAAGTCATCCTCAGCCGTAGGCTGTAAATGAAGCGCGTGCATGTCGCTAATAATACTTTCGCGTTGTGCTTTTGACGCTTCGCGTTGTACTTCTTGCTCTGCAAAGTAACTACGACAAGGTGCAAATAACAGCTCGATTTTTTCATCAAACTGCACGCCTTGTTGCTTTTCTTCATCTGTATCTAAACGACCTAACTCATTCCAACGCTTACGTAGCACTTTTACTTGCTCTGCGCGTTGTTGTGGGTCAGTACACTCTTCACTTACTAATGCACTTACTTCTTCTAATAAAGCTTCACGCTTTGGTGCTGCAGCGTATTTTTGCCAATCTTTAGCATCTGCAAGTTGCGCTTCAAGTTCCGCTTTTATATTTACAAGCGGCTGTTGATATTGCTCAGTGAGTGTATTAAATAACTCTTCAAACCCTTTAAACACGCCAAAGGCAACATTAAAACGACCTTCTTCAATTAGGCGTTTAACATCACGAGCTTTGCGTTTTGCTTGGCTTTGGTTTTTTTCAAGTGGCTTAACTAGCTCACTCATTGGTGCTAAAAATTGCTTTTTATGCGTATTTAACTGTGTTTTAAACGTACTTTGCAGTGCACCATCTAAAATATTTAAATGACTACGCGCTGCTTTAAAACCATTATTAAATTCAGTTAGAGTTGCATCGTATTGCGCTAAATCTTCTGCTGGCTTAATTTCGCATAATGCTGCAAAAGCGAGTTTGTACTCTTTAATAGCCGTTGTTAGCTCAGGTAATTTAGCAACTTGAGTAAATAGTTTTTCTAACTTGCTTACAGCCAGTTTAGATTGCGTATTATCAGCAAGTTCTGTTTCGCTAATAGCTTGCTTAGCTTGCGCTACTTTTGCATCAAGCCAATCTTGTTGAATTTGCTCTGGTGTTTCAAGGCCTAGCTGTAAGGCGTTTTCAATTTCTTCACTTAACGCTTCTACAGTTGCAAGCGCTAGCAATTGACGCTGTTGTAGCGCTAATTTTTGCTGCTCTTTGTCGTGTATCGCTTTTAGCTGTTCAATGTGTGCATCTAACTTAGTGGTAATCGAAATATATTTTTCGTCAAGAAGCTTAACACGCTCATCACTTAGCCATTTGAGCTCAAGTGCTTGCCACTGGGCCATTAATTCACCGGCTTGTGGATTTACAACACCAAAATCTGTTTTTTCACGTAAAGCATTTAACTTAGCTAAAATAACACGTGTTGCACTTTCAACCTGCAGTGGCATTTCAATTGCTAAACGCTCATTTTCAATATGCGTTTCAAGTGCTGCTTTTGCACCATCCTTTGCATGCTTTACTAATGGCTTAATTAATTGATGGGTAATAACAAGTTCAACTAATTGGGTTTGTAGCTCTTCGCTACCTTCTTTAAATGCTTTTTCTACTAGTTTTGGATTTGCTAAACGTTTTAATAATTTAACGCGTACTTGCAGTTCTTTTTCTGCAAACGCTAACTTTTCGAGTGTTTTAACGGGTGCAAAACGCTCTATGTATTCGTTTTTAATTTGCGGTGTTAGTGCACTTTCGCTATTTAAAACAGCATTAGATATTTGAAGCTCTGCTATATCTTTTAATGCTTGATCGTGTTTATACGCTTTCCACCAAAGTGGTAACTCGTTTACTTTTTGTAGTGCTTTGCGGCGTATTTCAGCTGAGCTGTCTTCAAGTGCTAACGTGTTTAATATGGTTGCATCACGTTCAATGTCTAATTTTTCGATAGCATCAAGACGTACTTGTTGCTTAGGGTGTTTCCATTTCGGTGTAAAAAGGTGCTTAAAGATCATGTTCACTAAACCTAGCTATTTCGTTGTCTGATTTAAATTCTTTTTGTAGTTGAGCTTTTGTCTTTTGGATCATTTCACCATTAGCACCAATCGTAAATTGCTCGTTTGATTGAGCCACTTTTGCTTGATACAACATAACCAACTGCACTGTTTGTTGCTTTTGCTCGTCTGATAAAACGGTACCGTCTGGCCATTTGCCAGTTGATGCACCGTATTGTAAGCGTTCGAATAATTCGGGAGTAATATTTTGTACAAGATTGTCGATATTCATGTCATTTTTTCTTTTTTAGAGTCACTAAAACAATTCGGTTTATAAGATACCAAATACACCCTACGCCAATAGCCGCAGTATAAGCATACCACTGAAGCGTTTTTTCTTGCGGTTGTAAAAAGTACAAACAGAAAAAACCACCTAAAAATAAGATAAGCGCCAAAAAGGAGTGATTTATAAACATCTGCTTTTTTTTAATTCGCTGTTCGCGCTGAAGTTGCAAAACTTGCTCGTCGTTTAGCTCTGCAATGTTGCTTTCGCAATGCGGACATTGCTTATGTTTATCTGAAATTGATTTTGCACATTTTGGGCAACGAATAATCGCCATACTTCTCTCCATACTACGCATAAAAAAAGCGCCTTTCGGCGCCTTTATTGTACTTGTTTTATTTCTCGTTGTCTTTTTTGAATTCAAACCAATAACTAATTTTGGGGCGATAATTTTCTAAGTTGCCCACTAAGTTTAATTACTCTGCGTCTTTTGACTGCTTCTCTAAGCGTTTTTCCCAGAACGTGGCGTTTTTAATGCCTAATTTAACTGGATCAAATATGATCTTTCCGCCTTTTTTCTTCTGTTCTTCATAATCGCTCAAACATAACAAAGCAGGCTTAGCTACGAAGAAAATAGCTAAAATACCTAATATGTTGATCCAGGCCATTAAGCCAACGCCAATATCACCAATAGTCCAGATATAACCTGAATTGTTTACCATGCCGTATGCAACCATAAACATAATCACAAACTTCACGATAACAAGCGGAATACTGCCTTTAAAATAACGATTTAAATAAGCAATATTAGTCTCTGCAATAAAGTAATAAGCAAGTATTGTGGTAAAAGCAAAGAAGAACAATGCAATGCCAACAAATGCCTGCCCAAAACTACCAAATACACTAAATAGAGCCATTTGCGTAAAGGCTGCTGAACCCACTTCAGTGGCTGCATCAACATTTTGAACAATAAATTGCCCTGCTGGTAACTCACCCACAATGTTGTATTGCTGCGTTATTAAAATCATTAATGCTGTTGCAGTACACACAAAGATGGTATCAACGTAAACAGAGAAAGCTTGTACTAACCCCTGTTGAGCAGGGTGATCAACTTCTGCAGCGGCTGCTGCATGAGGCCCAGTACCTTGGCCTGCTTCATTAGAATATATACCGCGTTTAACGCCCCAACCAATAGCAGCACCAAAACCGGCCTGCGCAGTAAACGCATCACTAATAATTAAATAAAATATATCACCCACTTTATCTAAATTTAAAAATACTACGATTAGTGCCAATACTATGTAACCAAGCGCCATAAATGGCACTACTATTTGCGTAAAGTTCGCAATACGCTTTATTCCGCCGAAAATAATAAACGCCAAAACAATAAGGATAATTGCCAAAGCGACCAATTTAAAGCTGCCTACGTCACCAAAGCTAGTAGAAACCATATTGCCATCGCCAAACACTTGAGTAAACGCATTACCTACCGCATTTGCTTGTACGCCTGGCAGAAAAACACCACATGCAATAATTGCCGAAACAGCAAATAAAACAGCTAGCCATTTTTGCCCTAAACAACGGTCAAAATAATACGCTGGGCCGCCACGATATTGCCCGTTTTCTTCTGTTTTATAAATTTGGCCTAAAGTAGATTCTGCATATGCGGTACTTGCACCTAGAAAAGCAACAACCCACATCCAAAAAATAGCACCTGGTCCACCAAAACCGATAGCTGCTGCAACACCTGCAATATTACCTACGCCAACTCGTCCAGACAACGATACTGCAAGGGCTTGAAAAGATGAGATACCTTTATCAGACGTGTTAGGACTAAATAATAACTTACACATTTCTTTGAAATGTCGAACTTGAGCAAATCGAGTTAATACTGAATAAAACAAGCCTGCGCCTAGGCATAAATAGATGAGTGCATTACTCCAAACAACATCATTAACAGCGCTTACAAAAGCTTCCATGGATATCCTCTATAGTTATATTTATTATTTTTAATTACGAGACTCTGCTTTAGCTACTACGCAACATAAGTTTCACGAAATAAGGTTTTACCTCTCCCGTCCAGACTCATTATTTAATTAATCTTAACTTAAGTACCCCAACTTTGTTAACACTTAATTTTCAAAATATCTAATTACGTAGCTATTGCAAGGCACTACATCAGCAGTATTTAAAGGAAAGTAGATTGATTTGTACCGATACGGTGATGATACGCGGCGAAGAAACGTTAAAAACGTTTTGGAGTGAAGTTGCTATATGATTATTATTTTTTGTAAAAGGGGTTTTACTAAAAGCAAAAAGGGCATCAAAACTATTGATACCCTTCAAATAAACGTTTTATCTTAAATTATCAACAACATTAACAATTGCCGCTAACGTATCTTGACCAAATTGATACGAACGACGGTCTGACCAGCCATAGTCTGGATCAGGTAAATCGTTGTTGTCTTTAAATGGCATTTCAATTGTGTACGTTAATGCTTTGAATTCTTCAGCAGTAGCTGATGAACCTACCGTAAGGTTAGCTTGGCCGGGCTCATCTTTTGGATAGCCATGCTCATCTTGAAACTCTGGAGTAATAGTTAAAAGCGCAGCTTTAAAGCTATCTTCAAGGCCTTTAAGACGAGCATCGTAACTTGGAATACCTTCGCTGCCTGCCACAAAGTTATACGGAATAGCTTCATCGCCGTGTATATCTAAGTGCATATCTAAGCCAGCTTCGCGCATTTTATTTAGTACTAGGTAAACCTCAGGGCTATTCTCCATGCTTGGTGTCTGCCATTCACGGTTTAAGTTAACGCCTTTAGCATTAGTACGGAGATGTCCCCGTGCGCTGCCATCTGGATTCATATTTGGCACAACGTAAAACACTGCTTTTGATAGAAGCGCAGCTGCATGTGGGTCTTCGTCATCAAGAAGTTTGTGCAGTAGACCTTCAACATACCACTGCGCCATTGTTTCACCTGGATGTTGACGTGCTGTGATCCAGATATTTTTCTTATCTTCACTTGGCTCACCAATTTTAAGCACACTCATATCGCGGCCATCGAGTGTTTCACCAAGTGTTATTAATTGGCAAGCACCTTGGCTTTGTGCCCAAGATAATAAATCTAAATGGCGGTCGTAACTGTATGGCGCAAAGTAAGCAAAATACACGCTGCCGCACTCTGGTTCAATTTCAAAGCTTAATGTGCCATTTTCATAGCTTGATGGTACACGAAACCATGTTTGGCGGTCATATGATGCAACGGCTTGATACCCTTCCCAACCATCTGGGTAAGCTGATTTATCAAGCTCATTAATATTTAACTTATGCAATTGGTAAGGCGTTGTTTCAAGACGAAAGTGAAACCACTGATAAAATTCAGACTGGTGATCTTTATTAATTTCTAATTGAATATTTAAAGGATCGGTGGCTTCAATAACTTTGATATTACCACTGTCGAAATTGCTGCTGATTTTCATGAAAAAACCTTTAGGTTGAATAAGTTTATCTGCTTATTAATTCACAGAACTGACATTATTTTGTAAATAGTAAAACGAATGTGCATTTTCTTAATTAAAGCCTATCACAAGGCATACGCTTTAAAAATAATACACGACCAAAAAAGCCAGCAATATGCTGGCTTTTAAGTCACTGCAAATAAATTAGCGAGGTAAGCTTGGGAATGACACTTCGGCCATATCGCGCATACAACGAACTACTTGGCAACTGTAACCAAACTCATTGTCGTACCATACATATAAAACAATACGGTTATCTTCAACAATCGTTGCTTGTGAATCAACAACACCTGCGTAACGGCTACCGACTAAATCGGTAGAAACAATTTCCGTTGATGCTGTGTAATCAATTTGGTCACGTAAGTCTGAATGAAGTGCAGTATCGCGTAAAAATGCGTTTAGCTCTTCAACTGATGTGCTTGTTGCTAAGTTAAGGTTCAAAATAGCTAGCGACACATTAGGTGTAGGTACGCGGATTGCGTTACCTGTTAATTTGCCTTCAAGCTCTGGTAATGCTTTTGAAACCGCTTTTGCAGCCCCTGTCTCAGTAATTACCATGTTAAGTGCTGCGGCACGGCCACGGCGCTCTGCTTTGTGGTAGTTATCAATAAGGTTTTGATCGTTCGTGTACGAGTGTACAGTTTCAACATGGCCATTATTAATACCAAACTTATCGTTTAGTGCTTTAAGCGTTGGTGTAATTGCATTGGTTGTACAGCTTGCTGCACAAACAATTTTATCTTCAGGTAAAATATCTTTGTTATTAACACCATATACGATGTTTTTGATATTACCTTTTGCAGGAGCTGTTAATAATACTTTTGCAGCGCCCTTACACTCTAGATGCTGGCCAAGGCCCGCTTCGTCTTTCCAAATACCGGTGTTATCAACAATTAATGCATTGTCGATACCGTATTGAGTGTAATCAATTTCGCTAGGAGAGTTAGCGTAAATAACCTGAATGTAGCTACCGTTGGCTTTAATTGCGTTACGTTCTTTATCAATAGTGATTGAGCCATTGAATGGACCGTGAATTGAATCACGACGCAGTAAGCTTGCACGCTTTTCAAGATCACCCTCTTTACCGCCACGCACAACAATAGCGCGCAAACGTAAATCTGAATATGGACCTGATTTTTCAATTAATAAACGCGCTAGTAAACGACCAATACGACCAAAACCATACAATACAACATCGCGTGGTTCTTTCGCTGGTAAGTCAGCTATTTCTGCAAGTTCATCTTTTACAAATTCTTCTACTGAGCGGCCTTTTGCAGCTTCAGTGAACAAATAACTATATGCAAGCTTACCAATATCAATACGTGCAGAGTTTAATTCCATTTTGCTGATAGCTTCTAAAAATGGGAAGCTTTCACGCAAACGTAATTTAGTGCCTTCAAACTGAGCAACGGTTTTGTGAGATTTGATAATATCGATAGTACTGGCATTTACGAGAGGACGGCCATATACAGCGATTTCGATACCACGATTACGGTAAAGTTTACCAATGATTGGTTGCATGCTTTCTGCGTAATCTTGGCGCTCTTGCCAACTATTTGTGTATTCTAACTCGTGAGATGAGGTCATTTTATTTACCTAAGTTTATCATTTTGAACGGATAGCCTTTAAAAATGCACTATATTTTGAGAGTAATGCACTTCAGGCAGGGCTATTCTAATTTAATCTGAAGTTATTCTCTACTGTTAGGCGTTAAATGATTGCGTTAGAATAACAAGGTAGATATTCATTTGGGGTTAAGGGATGCTTAAAAAAGCAAGTGTACTATTGGGTTTGCTAACGTTGACAGGGTGTGAAGAGGCGTTAACACTCGCACAAGTGTGCAAAGAAACACCTGGCTTTTGTAGCGACTTAAACAAAGACAGCCACTGCAAGGATGAGCGTTCTGATGTAATTATCAAACGTTACATAGAATACAAAGACCCTACTGATGAAAATAAATACCAATTACTCAAAGACTTTGAATCTTATAACCAATGTATAACTGTGGCTGCCAAAATTGAACATATTAAGTTAAAAGCTAAAAAAACGTCACGTATTGACGGTCAATTAACGAGCATTAAAGAAATGACTCGGTTATACCAAGATACCCAAAATACGAACCATCCAGGTTTGCTCTACTACCAATGGTCACGAAATAATAACCAAAACGCACTGACTAAATTATTGGCGATAGAGAATGACAAAAGTGTAACGCAAAGTGCCGAAATGCAATTTTTTTTAGCATCGTACTATATTAAGTTCGACGATGAAAAAACCATCGATTTGCTTTATAAAACTTTAGAGCTCAATAAAAAAGACAACGTACCGAATCCTGAAGTGTATACATCACTTATTAGTCTTTTTTATAAACATGATAAATTTAAGCATGCATATATATTTTCTAAAGTAGCGCAAATGTCGGGGATTGAAAATATTGACGTGTTTGAAATTGAGCAGCAATTAATAACGAATGGTAAAAGCTTAGACAGCCTAGATGTACTTGCAGAGCAAACATTTCAGCAAATAATGGCAGGTGATTTTGTATCTCCTCGAGAGTTTTAATTTATAATCGCAAAAATAACCTAATACCAATCTGTTTATATATGGGGTCTATTTAACGTTAAGGAAATTACGCTAGAACTAGGCAAAAATTTTTGTATCTAGTTGTTCTAAATAAAACGTTTTTAACGACGTTATAGTGCAATTTAATTCGTTAAATTGATCAAAGATTTATGCAGGTTGGTATAATTTAATAACTAGGTTATTCAGGCAAATAAAAAGGCAGCTTACGCTGCCTTTTTTTATTTTGCTTTGCTTGTGCCCACTTCTACGCGGGTTTTAAGCTTTTGACCTGGTCGAAAAGTCACCACGCGACGTGCCGAAATAGGAATATCTTCGCCTGTTTTCGGGTTGCGGCCTGGTCTTTCTTTTTTGTCTCGAAGATCAAAGTTACCAAATCCAGAGAGCTTAACCTGCTCGCCTTTTTCTAGCGCTGAGCGGATTTCTTCAAAAAACGCTTCAACTAAATCTTTGGCATCTTTTTTATTGATCCCGAGCTTTTCAAATAGGTGTTCAGCTATGTCGGCTTTAGTAAGCGCCATATCTAGTCCCTCAACGATGCATTAAACTGTTCGGCCAATTCGGCCACCACGTTATCAACTACTAGATTGATATCTTTCTCTTCGAGTGTTCTATCAACCGCTTGCAGTGTTAGAGCAATCGCCAAACTCTTATAATTTGGCTCAATACCTTTGCCCTTATACACATCGAATAAGTTTAGGTCAACCAATTGATTTCCGCCAACTTTTTCGATCACGCTTAAAATGTCGCCAGATTTAACGCTGTCTGCCACTAAAATCGCGATGTCGCGGCGATTTGAAGGGAATTTAGACACCCCTTCTGCTTGCGGTAAATTTCTTTTTTCTATTGCTGACATTTCAATTTCAAAAACAAAAGTTGCGTTGTTGATATCTAACGACTTTTGAGCTTGAGGATGTAAAGCACCAAAAAAACCAACCTTTTTGCCACCAACATATATTACAGCTGATTGACCAGGGTGAAGTCCATCTGACTGCTCGGCTTTAATTTCAAAGCGAGTAACGTCATTAGTAATTGCAAGTAAGGCTTCAACATCACCTTTTAGGTCGTAAAAATCAACGTTACGTTTTTCTTCAACCCAATGTTCACCATTTACAAGACCCGTAATAACGCCGCCAATAACCGGTACTTGGTAAACACCATTTTCTGCACTTTCGTCGCTTATAAATTTAAGACCATGTTCGAATAAACGAATACGAGGCTGTTGGCGATTTTGGTTATACGCTACAGACGCTAATAAACCCGGCATTAAACTTACACGCATCGCTGACATTTCAATTGAAATAGGATGCGGTAATACCATTGCTTTACACTCTGGGTGTAAAATAGCTTGTGCTTTAGGGTCTACAAAGCTATATGTAATTGCTTCTTGGTAACCACGAGTCACTAACGTATTGCGGAACTTGCTAAGCGCAATAGTTGCTTCGTTATGTGTCGTCATTTTAAGTTTTGCAGTTGGTGCAACATTTGGAATGCTGTTGTAACCGTAAACACGTGCTACTTCTTCAATTAAATCTTCTTCGATGCGAATATCAAAACGGTAGCTTGGTACGTCCGCACTCCAGCTTTCATTTTCTACTTTAACATCAAGACCTAAACGCGTAAGAATATCGGTTACTTTAGCATCTTCAATATGATGACCAATAACACGGTCTAAACGTGCACGACGAAGACGTACTTCAGTCACTTTTGGTAGTTTGTCAGCCGCAACAGCTTCAACTACAGGGCCTGCTTGACCACCTACAATCTCAAGAAGAAGTGCTGTTGCACGTTCCATTGCATCATGTTGTAGAGCAAAATCAACACCACGTTCATAACGGTGTGAAGCATCAGTGTGTAAACCGTAGCTACGTGCTTGCCCTGCAATTGCTACAGGATTAAAAAATGCGCTTTCAAGTAATATATCAGATGTTTTATCTGTAACACCTGATTGCTCACCACCAAAAATACCTGCAATTGCAAGTGCTTTGTTATGATCGGCTATCACAAGTGTTGTGTCGTTTAATTTAGCGGTGTTACCGTCTAATAAAACAAGTTCTTCACCTGCGTTTGCACTACGTACTTTAATACCACCTTCAATCGCATTTAAATCAAACGCGTGCATTGGGTGACCAAGTTCAAGTAATACATAGTTAGTAACATCAACTACTGGGTCGATTGAACGTACGCCACTGCGACGTAGCTTTTCAACCATCCAAAGCGGTGTTTCTGCATCAAGGTTAATGCCCTTTATCACACGACCAAGGTAACGAGGACATGCATCTTCATTAACTAGCTCAATTGATACTTTGTCATCAATTGTTGGAGTAACAGCTGGAATATCTAATACGTTTACGTCAATACTATTTAAAACGCCTACTTCGCGTGCTAGACCTTTTATACCTAAGCAGTCACCACGGTTTGGTGTTAAATCAACATCTATAATATTATCATCAAGACCTAGGTAATCACGTAAATCAGTGCCTACTGGTGCATCGCTTGGCAATTCCATAATGCCGTCGCCTTCTTCGCTAATACCTAGCTCAACAAAAGCACATAGCATTCCGTTTGAAGGTTGGCCGCGTAGTTTGGCTTTTTTAATTTTAAAGTCACCAGGCAGTACAGCGCCCACAGTTGCAACAGCAACTTTAATACCTAAACGACAATTTGGTGCACCACACACGATATCAAGTAGCTCATCGCCACCTACGTTAATTTTGGTAACACGCAGTTTATCTGCATCTGGGTGTTGTCCACATTCAACAACTTCACCTACAACTACGCCATTAAATTTGGCAGCAGCAGGCTCAACGCCATCAACTTCTAGACCAGCCATTGAAAGCTGTTCCGAAAGAGCTTGCGTATCAATAGCAGGATTAACCCACTCTCTTAACCACTTTTCACTAAATTTCATTTTATTGTTTCACTCTTAACGGAACTGGTTCAGGAATTTTAAGTCATTTTCGAAAAATGCACGCAAATCGTTTACGCCATAGCGCAACATAGTTAAACGCTCTACACCCATACCAAAAGCAAAGCCGGTGTATTTTTCTGGGTCAATGCCCACAGACTTAAGTACATTTGGATGTACCATGCCGCAGCCTAGTACTTCTAACCACTTACCGTCTTTACCCATAACATCCACTTCAGCCGAAGGTTCTGTAAATGGGAAGAATGAAGGACGGAAACGAATTTCCATATCTTCTTCAAAAAAGTTACGTAAAAAATCATGCAAAATACCTTTTAGCTCAGTAAAGCTAACATCGGTATCAACCATTAAACCTTCAACCTGATGGAACATAGGTGTATGTGTTTGGTCGTAATCGTTACGGTATACGCGTCCAGGTGAAATAATGCGCAGTGGCGGCTGCTCAGTTTCCATAGTACGAATTTGCACGCCACTTGTTTGTGTACGTAGTACTAATTTAGGATTGAAATAAAAGGTATCATGATCAGCACGTGCTGGATGGTGCTCTGGAATATTTAGCGCATCAAAGTTATGAAAATCGTCTTCGATTTCTGGACCAGATTTAACTTCAAAACCTAACTCACCGAAAAAGCTTTCTATGCGCTCAATAGTGCGCGTAACTGGGTGTAAACCGCCAGTAGGCATAACACGCCCTGGTAGAGTTACATCTATAGTTTCAGCAGCTAGTTTTTCTTCAAGTGCTTTACTTGCTAGCAACTCACGCTTTTCGTTGATAGCAGCTTGTACATCTTGTTTAGCTTGGTTTATAACTTGGCCTGCTTCTTTACGTTCTTCAGGTGCTATTTTACCTAACGTTTTAAGTAAGCTAGTGATTTCGCCTTTTTTACCAAGGTAATTAACCCTGATATCTTCTAACTGCGCTATTTCACTGGCACTGGCTACCGCCTCAAGTGCTTGCGCTAATATGTTTTCTAAGTTCATTCGATACCTGATCTTTCACAGAAGGTGATTGCTTAAGAGCGTGTTGGCCTTTCAAGATTGCTTTACAACAGTGTGGTTGGTTATTAAATAAGGTTAAGCATTGGACTGTAGTTTCCTACATAAGTGATGCAATAACGCTAAATAAAGACCAAACACATGCAGTTTGAAGTGTTTATCTCGGAGGCTACGTTCTTTGTTGTTCGGGTTTCGCATATAAATACTACGCTAAAGCCCTCACGACGCGATTAAAGCACTCTTAAGTTAAACAAATTCCAATCAGGAAAGGTAAACACGCTCTGATAATAGCTTATGATAACTGAAAGAAGGGTCTAGATTCTAGACCTACTACAGCTTTAACGTTGATTTTATAAAAGGAATAGTTAATTTTCGCTGTGCTGCCATAGATGCATGATCTAATTTGTCGAGTACATCTAATAAAGCACGCATATCACGGCTTAAACGGGTTAGTAAAAAGCGTGCACACTCATCACTTAATTCAAGGCCGCGCATATGAGCGCGCTTAACAAGTGCTTGTGCTTTATCGTCGTCACTCATAGAACGAATTTGAAAGGTTGTTCCCCACGTTAAGCGAGACTCTAAGTCAGGCAGCGAGATATTAAGCATGCTAGGAAGTAAATCGGCAGTTACTACTAACATTTTTCCGGGTTCGTTAAACCGGTTAAAAAAGTTGAATAGTGCTTTTTCCCATGCATCATTGCCTGCAACTAAATGCACGTCATCAATACATAGAACATCAAGTGCTTCTAAACCGTCTAATACCATAGGTCCAAAGTCAATTACTTCGCGCATAGACAGCAGCATATTAGATAGGCCACGCTCTTGTGCTTTAATGCAGGTTGCATACAAAAGGTGAGACTTACCCGAATCACCTAACCCACATAAATAAGTATACTGAAACTTTTTAGCTAACTTCGAAAAGCTATCTTTTAAATGGTTAACCTCTAACGAATCTTCCCCACCAAAGTACGATGCAAATGTTTCGTCATCCGGCAAGGTAACCGGTAATGCCATTTGCATCGGCTCAGAAGTTAGCATTATGGCGTTATCCATTGATACTCTAAGCTATTTTTATCAACAACATGATAAAAAGCGCGTGGATCCTCATAATCTTTAAATGAGGAGTCTAACCCTAGCCCTTTTTTAAGATCACTTAGATTACCAGTGTGGTTTAGTTTAAATTCTACAAATTCTGGTGTTTTACGAACAATTTTAACTTGCGTAACAACGCTTAAGTTCAATAATCTTTGTTTTGCTAATTCAACATCAACAAAACTTTGCGTGCCTTTTAATGTTAGCGTGGCCGCGGCTTGTTCATAATAAGCATTTGGATCAATAGCGTACTCACTTGCAAGGCCTCGAGCTAAGGTATCAATCATTTGACTCACTATTTGCTGCTTATCGCCCGTTAATCTATTTGAATCAAATTGATCATCATTAGTAAAACGCCAATCTAAAATCCAATTTTCGCTATCCGCTTCTTTATACATTCTTGCTGTAATACTTCGCTCAGCACTGTAGCGTCTAGAGGCCTCTTCTACTGGTTCTGAAAAGTTACCCCATACCTCAGGAATACCTACTAGACGTCGATCTTGCAAATCAAGTAATGGCACAACGACAGGCAGACCACGGCGTCCTGCTTTGTCATAAATTAACTGCTCTAATTGCGGGTAACTTTCTTGTGTTACTAATTCTCTGCGCCAATTGTCTTCAATACCTAACCATATTGCGACTAACGGGCGTTGTACTCCCCATAAAGGTAAGTTTAACTCTTTGATTAACGCATTGATCTTTCGAGCTTCAAATTTTACAACAAGTTTCAATTGTCCATTTGCTCTCTCGTCATATTCAAACTTAAGCATATAATCAGAAATATCTTTAGTGCGTTGCTGTGCTAATTTATTTTGATCCGCAGTTTCATCACCGCTTACTTTCACTAAAACATTGAGCAAAGCTTTACGACTCGCAGCTAATCGAGTGTCTCGTGTTTTGTCATCCACTTTTAAAATATCTTGATATAGATCAGTTACTTCAACTGCCGACGCAGAAAAACAAAATAAAATGGATATGGCGCTAATTAATAATCTATACACAGGCTGTTAGTTCTTGGTTTTAAACTGATTTGATCCTAAATCAAAGACAGTAACAAAGCAAAATTAAATTTGTTATCTAAGGAAATGAAAGTAATTAGCTTTTATAGAAAGTAAAAAAGATTAAATATGAATAAGATAGTTGAGTGAGTTGTACGCTATTCACCTACATTTAACTTTACTACACTTTTCAAAACGCGAACCTTTCGGGTTTAGTTAGATGATGAAGGTATTTAATGTAAGTACTTGATGATGTTATGGTTTAGATTTTTCGTTATTGGCTCACATTTTACTTTCTGCAGACGTAAAAAACCAAATTGTTAGATTCGGGCTCTCTACAATGTGAAGTCGGTGCGCTACGCAGTAGAATGTCGTAGTGCCCACAGCAGTAGAAAGTCACGTAGCAAATGCTGCTGTATTGGCCGACTGGGGTATTGAGGATTTTTGTTGTGATTCTAGCGTCGGGAGTCGCTGCGCTCGCCCGACTTACGTGCTAGGTATTGATGTGAGTGTGTTAATTGCGCACATTTCACTTTTCTGCAGACGTAAAAAAGCCCGAATCGTTAGATTCGGGCTTTCTACAATTTGAAGCCTGGTAATGTCCTACTTTCACATAGCAAATGCTACACTATCATCGGCGCTGTTTCGTTTCACTACTGAGTTCGGCATGGGATCAGGTGGGTCCAAAACGCTATTGTCACCAAGCAAATTAGGTGCAAAGAATCAATGACAAGCACGTAGTGCTACCATTTTCTTTGCGCAAGGTGCCTCAATGTTAACGCTACGCGCTAAGAGTCACCTCTTGAATTTGGAAAATATCTGATAATATTTTTTAAGTCTTTCTAAGTAATATCTACTTTAGTTATATTAACTTCTGTCTAAACTGTCGCATAAAACGCGTTTGGCGTTGTATGGTTAAGCCTCACGGGTAATTAGTACAAGTTAGCTTAATGGCTCACACCACTTCCACATCTTGCCTATCAACGTTGTAGTCTTCAACGGCCCTTCAGAGACTT